>JBNKXM010000008.1:0-16679 GCA_050300315.1 Thalassotalea sp.
TGCCACCGTCATCGGTATCCACCACCAAATCCCGAAGCCCCATGCTCAGGTCCTTCTCCCTCTTCTCCTTATCCTTCTTCTTGGCCCTGGCCGTGGCTGCGGCGAGCAGCTCAAAATGGTTGCCGTAAATGTACTCGGCGTTTTCACTACGATCGCCAAGTGCTGCTGCTTCAGAAACCGACTTAGTAATACGAGGACGCTCATCTTTCCAAAGAAATTTTAATTCTTTATCAAGTCGTTCCCAGCCCTCTCGGGTAATGTAATTGGATTTTCTCATAGCGGTCATTTTATCGGGAAAGAAAAATGGGAACAATGAAAATTAACATGCGATGTGCATCAAGCGGATTTAGTCGAAATTGACTGTCTATAGCTTAAGGTGTGCGAGCTATCAAAAACTTGCATTATTTAGGTGGTTTTCAATGCTTTTAACAGTTGTATTTCCTAATATTGCCCCAATATTCGCCCTATAAAATTAATTTTATGGAACGACTTGGATGACTCCAATTGCAGAACAGCTCGCACAAGAACTCAACGTTAATACGAGGCAAGTGAATGCTGCGATAACCTTACTTGATGATGGTGCTACTGTGCCATTTATCGCGCGCTATCGTAAAGAAGCGACACAAGGACTTGATGACAATCACTTGCGCCAGTTAGCTCAACGATTAACGTATTTACGTGAGTTAAACGAACGTCGAGATGTGATTTTGACCAATATTAATCAACAAGGAAAGTTAACTACCGAGTTGAAAACGCAAATCGAGCAAGCCGATAATAAAACACGTCTTGAAGATTTGTACTTACCGTATCGACCAAAACGTCGTACTAAAGGTCAAGTCGCAATTGAGGCGGGTATTGAGCCGTTAGCTGATAAGTTATTTAACAATTGGCAGTTATCGCCAGAGCAAGAAGCACAGCATTTTATTAACCAGCAAGCTGGTTTTGCTGACGTTGATGCAGTGCTTGAAGGCACTAGTTATATCTTGATTGAGCGCTTTGCTGAAGATGCTAATTTACTACAAAAATTGCGTCGTCATTTGCAACAGCAAGCGTATTTAGTCAGCAAAGTCGTCAAGAAACATCAGCAAGAGGCTGGAAAATACCGCGATTATTTTGAGCATCAAGAGTTATTAAGCAAAACACCATCGCATCGGGCGTTGGCTATGTTGCGTGGACGTAATGAAGGCTATCTTAGTTTGTCGATGGAGGTTGATGCCAATCAAGAGGCTCATCAATATTCCAGCGCTGAGCAACTGATCAGCGATCATTATCAGTTTCGTTTTTCTGGCCAAGCCGCCGCGGAGTTTTTAACAAAAACAGTTAGGCTAGCGTGGAAAGCGAAATTAAGCGTGACGCTTGAAACTGAATTGTTGGGTCAGCTGCGAGAGCGTGCCGAGAGTGAAGCGATAAAAGTTTTTGCAACTAATTTGAAAGACTTATTAATGGCTGCTCCTGCTGGAGCTAAGGTAACCTTAGGCTTAGATCCTGGTTTACGTACTGGATGTAAATTAGCCATTGTTGATGAAACAGGGAAATTATTACATACCGCCACTATTTTTCCTCATGCGCCACAAAATCACTGGGATAAATCTGTACGTACCTTAATGAATTTATGCCAACAATATAAAGTGGAATTGGTGGCGATTGGTAACGGCACCGCATCACGAGAAAGTGACAAACTGGTTGCTGAAGTGATTGAAAAAACTGCTGATTCTTCGCTTAAAAAAATCATGGTCAGTGAAGCGGGCGCGTCTGTTTATTCGGCATCAGAATTGGCGGCGAATGAATTTCCTGAATTAGATGTGTCATTACGTGGCGCGGTTTCGATAGCCCGTAGACTTCAAGATCCGCTGGCAGAATTAGTAAAAATTGATCCTAAGGCAATTGGTGTTGGTCAATATCAGCATGATGTTAGCCAAAGTCAGTTAACGGCAATGCTCGACAATGTCATTGAAGACTGTGTAAATGCTGTTGGTGTCGACTTAAACAGCGCTTCAGCTCCTCTATTGACGCGGGTATCTGGCTTAAGTAAAACCATGGCACAAAACGTGGTTAACTATCGCGATCAACATGGCCGCTTTAATAATCGCAATGAATTAAAGAAAGTGGCGCGTCTTGGGCCTAAAGCGTTTGAGCAGTCGGCGGGTTTTTTACGGATCAGTGATGGTGAAAATCCACTGGATAAATCGGGAGTGCATCCAGAAACCTATCCTGTGGTGGAACGGATTTTAGCTCAGTTAAATAGCGATATTAATCAGGTGCTTGGTGATAGTGACAAGTTAAAGCAGCTTGATATTACCGCCGTTACTGATGAGCACTTTGGCGCATTGACTGTGCAAGACATAGTGAACGAATTAGAAAAGCCTGGCCGCGATCCACGTCCTGAATTTAAAACAGCTAATTTTAAAGAAGGCGTAAACAATATTAATGACCTGCAAGTGGGAATGATACTTGAAGGTGTGGTTTCTAACGTTGCTAATTTCGGCGCTTTTGTTGATTTAGGTGTTCATCAAGATGGCTTAGTGCATATTTCAGCTATGACTAATAAGTTTATCAGTGATCCTCATGATATTGTCAAAGCAGGTGATATTGTAAAAGTGAAGGTGATTGAAGTTGATGCTGCTCGAAAGCGTATTAGTTTAACTATGCGCTTAGATGACAAGATTGAAGTCAATAATGCTAAGAAAGCTGTCGTTAGTAATGTCAGCGATAAAAAAAGTGCATCAGCTAAGCCGGTTAACAGACCAGCCAGTAAAAAACCGCCAGCGAAGAAAAAAGATCCTGCTAATGCGGTGATGGGTAATGCGTTTGCCGATGCGTTTGCCAAGTTGAAAAAATAAAGGCGCTAAAAGCGCCTTAATCGAGTAGTTCGGTTTACTTTACTTGTTTATCTAAATGTTGAGCTCAGCGCCTCCAAGGCCTGAGCTTTTTTATTAACTGCTGTTAGATAATTAGCAAAAAAAAGGGAAGCAGAGCTTCCCTATAAACAACCTCAAAGTGAGGTTAACTAACGCAAGAGCGTGTCAGTGAAGTTGTCTTATAAAACATACTTCACAGAAAGTTGAGCGTAATCGGAATCAATATCCATGTCGGCTACTTCATAGTTACCAAACTCTACCCCATAGGAAAGTTCTTTAGTGACGCTTTTAAAGACGTTGATACCCCAATGCGTACGATCGCGGTCTGAAATATCTGTGGTGGTATTACCGTAGAACAGGTTTGAACGTAGAGATTCGTTCCAAAAATGACGGTAAGCAACCATCACCGAAGTTGCTTCTTCAGCTTCGCCATCAGCAATATCTGGCGCTGCAGTTGCACCTACATAACGTCCAACGTTACCGCCATGTACTGCGAAACGGAAATCATCTTTACCAACCGTTTTAATGTTACCCGAAATACCGTAACCCAAGGCTGATTCTGAATCGCTGCTGGTGATGTTTAGTTGACGAGCAACGGCGGCAATCGAAACATTACCCCAATCACCTTTGAAGGTATATTTACCGATAATATCTGGAACTGAATCTTGACTGGTATCTCCGCCCCATGACTCTGGGTTTTCTATAGCGAATTGAAAGTTACCATTAGTATAACGAATTTGCCCTTGGCGAATAAACGCGGAAGCGACCAATGGACCACCGAAATCAGCGGCTTCTGCTAACGAGCTGGTATTCATAAAAGTTGACCAAGTTTGGCCGACAGTCCAATTTTTATATTTGATAAAGGCATGTCTCATTCTTGGACCGACAGAGTTGGTCAATACTTGGTTACCTTCACCAGTATAAAAATCCAATTCGACAAAACCTGTGATATCACCATGGACATATTTAGTATTTAATCGAGAAGAGGCGGCAGAAAATTTGAAACTGGATGCGCCATCTGCATCTTCAGAGGCATTACCAATCCAAAAATCGCCTAAATATGAATTGACGTTACCATCAACGTAACGAAAATCACCTTGCAAATAACCGCCGAACGTTATGCTGTCGGTGTCACTGAGTTTTACTGTATAACCCGCTTGTGCCGTGCTGGCTATGGCTAAAAGACCTGATGCAATTAAAACATTTTTTTTGTTGAACATTCTATTATCCCCGTGTTTTGTTTAGCCTTAGAAAGAAAGCTCAGCATTCTTGAGGCCATTTTTTCTTTATAATTTTAGATGTTTTATTTTTTTTATCGTTATTACGTTAGAGAGTTATTGGCAATTAAGGAATTAGACCTAAGTCTATATTAGTGAAGATATTGGGTAGACTTTAGTCGTAACTCTAATGAGGTAATTAGTTAAAAAGCGGTAATTCATCGCGGAAAGTGGAGTTTTCAACGCGAGTTAAAATTACATTGCGACGACTGTGATAGACTACTCGTTTACGAGATAAGTGCTGGTATGCTACTAGCCATGATAACAATAAAAAGGCTTTTTCTATGAGGAAATTACTGCCAATTTCGGCATTAACGGCTTTGTTTTGCTCGAATGTTTTCGCTCAACAAGTAACGGTTGATGATTATCAACGAGCAGAAAAACAATTGTCAGCAACAACCAGTAAATTGGTAACAGCGACGGTAGATTACCCATTATGGCTAAATGACAAGCAATTGGTTTATCGCAGTCATACCGAGCAAGGGGAACGTTTTTATCTTGTCGATGCCATCAGTAAGCAAAAAAAATTAGCGTTTGATCATCAAAAACTTGCCGAAGCATTAGCTCGGATAACCGAGAGTGATGTTAATCAAGATAAATTGCCATTCACCTCGTTTCGTTTTGCTGGCAAACAGGCGATAGCTTTATCAGTAAAAGGTAAAGCTTATCATTGTTCGTTAACAAACTACCTTTGCCAAATAGATAAATCGGCTCAGCGCAAAAATGAAATGTTATCACCTGATGGCAAACGCGCGGTGTTTATTCGAGAGCACAATTTATGGCTACGCGATATTGCCAGCGATCGTGAAACACAGTTGACCACAGACGGCGTTGAAGATTTTGGCTATGCCACCAATAATGCCGGTTGGATCAGAAGTGATAAGCCAGTAGTTACTTGGTCACCAGATTCAAAAAAACTGACAACGTTTAAACACGATAGTCGTGGTGTCCTTGATATGGGCGTTGTTTCAACCACGGTCGGCCATCCGAAAATTGATGTCTGGAAATATCCATTACCAGGCGATGAACACATCTTTAGAATCCATCGCGTGGTTATCGATGTTGAACAGGCGAAAGTGATTCCGTTAGACATGGCACCTGATGATCATCGCTCAACTATCACAGATCATGTTGCTGGCCGAGATGGCAGTTTATTAGATATTGACTGGTCTGCAGATAGTCAAACGTTTGCGTTTGTTTCGTCGTCTCGCGATCATAAAAAAGCCACGTTACGTATTGCTGATGCAGCGACAGGTAAAGTAAAAACCATTTTTACTGAAACAGAAGAGAGCTTTTTTGAGTCAGGTGTTGGTGGAGTTAGCTGGCATTATCTAGAAGAAAGTAATGAAATTATTTGGTTTTCTCAGCGCTCTGATTGGGGGCATTTATACTTGCTAGATGCGACAACCGGCAAGGTGAAAAATCAAATTACCAAGGGTGATTGGACGGTTATTTCACTGCTTCATGTTGATCACAAAACGGGTCAATTGATTTTTACCGGTGCGGGTCGTGAAGGTGGTGATCCTTATTTCCATTATTTATATCGTGTTAACAAAGATGGCAGCGATCTAACGTTATTAACGCCAGAGCAGCAACATCATCGCATTAGCTTGTCAGAAAACGGCAAGTATTTCTTAGATCGAGCGTCTACTTATAATCAAGCAGAAACCACTTATTTGCGTAACAGTGAAAATGGTCAGGGTTTTGTGGTTGAGAAAATGGACATCACGGCGCTACAAGCGACAGGTTGGCAGCCACCAACGCCGTTTGTTGTTAAAGACCGTAACGGTGAACAAGATATTTACGGATTATTATATAAGCCGAGTAATTTTGATAAAAACAAAAGCTACCCAGTAGTGAACTATATTTATCCGGGTCCACAAGTGGGAAGTATTCGTGGTCGCCATTTCAGAAGCGCTCGCGGTGACAACCAAGCACTTGCCGAACTTGGCTTTATCGTGGTTGAAATTGACGCATTAGGTACGCCAGGTCGTTCGAAAAGTTTCCATGAATTTTACTACGGCAATATGGGTGACAGCGGTGTTCCTGATCAAGTAGCGGCGATTAAGCAATTAGCAAATCGTTACTCATGGATAGATGAAAACCGAGTCGGAATTTGGGGACATTCAGGTGGTGGTTTTGCCTCTACTCGTGCGTTGTTATTGTATCCTGACTTTTATCGTGTCGCAGTTTCTGAAGCAGGTAATCATGATAATCGACTCTATGAAGATGATTGGGGTGAAAAATTTCACGGTTTAGAAGTGAAACAAGAAGACGGTAGCAGTAACTATGATAGTCAGGCGAATCAACTGATCGCTAAAAACCTAAAAGGTAAGCTATTGTTGGTTCATGGCACCATGGATACCAATGTTCATCCGAATAATACCTTAGTAATGGTTGATGCATTAATTAAAGCCAATAAAGACTTTGATATGTTATTACTGCCTAATCGAGGCCATGGTTTTGCCAGCGAGCCGTATATGATACGCACCCGTTGGGATTATTTTGTCACTCACTTGATGGGTGCTACCCCACCAAAAGAATACGTTTTTGATACGTTAAAGAAATAATCATAACTAAAAGATAAAAGGAGCAATATGCTCCTTTTGTTTTATCTGCATCTTTTAAGTTGTCTTTTTAAAGTAGTGGCAACAATTATTGTGCTAGATCAATAAGTTCTTTTTATCAGCCTTTATGATGAAGAAAAGTAAGGAGAATATTATGACCATTGAGCAATTGTCAGAGATTTTACAACAGAAAAAAGCAGAGCTGACTAAACGTATTTCGGCGATTGAAGCTGATTTCAAAAAGGGTCGATCGGCAGATTCTTCAGAGCAAACTACTGAAAGTGAAAACGATGAAGTGCTTGATGAAATTCATCATGAAGCAAAAGCTGAATTATCATTGGTCGTTAGTGCGCTCAAACGACTAGAAAACGGTAATTATGGTAGGTGTGCAAAGTGCAGTGAACCAATAGCAGAGCCGCGTTTACACGCTTTACCTTATACCACCACATGTATTGATTGCGCTCAATAAGATTAGGACAAGATTATGACATTAGAAAAACACGACTTACACCATGAATTTCCAGAGTTTGAAAAAGAAATACGTGAATTAAAAATGACAGATGCTCACTTTGCGAATTTATTTCAGCAATACCATGAGCTTGATCATGAAGTGCATCGCATTGAACAAGGGGTTGAAAATACCTCAGACGAGTATTTAGAAAACCAGAAAAAACAAAGATTATTATTAAAAGATCAATTATTTCAATTGTTAAAACAGGCGCAAGCAGTCGCCTAAATTACTGCCCTCGTGTTACCTCCATAGCTTTGGCTGACGTTTTTCGTCAGCCTTTTTTTATCTTGTTAAAAATCGTCACTGAATGAAAGTAGCAGAGTGAATAGTGAGAAATAACTAGAACGAGTGGTTCGGAAGCACGTCAGTTATTAGCTATCGGTGCTTCTTCTGGCTAACACGGTTAATAAGTTACCGAGCCTATAGCGACATATGTAATATCGGAAACGGTTTACCCATATCATCAAGCGGTGAACGTGAAACAACGTTAAAACCTAAGTGGCGATAGAATGCTGTCGCCTGCGGGTTTTGCTCGTTTACGTCTACCTTATTAATATGCCATTGGTTAATGGCGTACTGCATTAAGTATTTACCAAGCCCTTTGCCTCTCGCGTCATTGTCGATAAACAACATTTCGACTTTTTGCTGGTCAACACCAATAAAGCCTAATATTTTGTCGTTGTTATCTTTAACACAGCGAAGCTCAACAGCCGGAAACGCTTGCTCAAGCACTATGGGTTTAAAAAACGCAATATCCTCATCACTTATGAAGTCATGGGTTGCTCGGACTGAATTTTCCCAAATAGTGAGTAATGTTGCATACTCTTCGGGAAGCACATTGGCAATTTTCATCATTAATTCCTTAATTAATAGAGATGCTTTGTGCAGCCGCGATGTGCATTGTAATGAGTTTGGGCGATTCAGTAAACCATGCGGATAAATCGTTAGGCTAAGCGAGTACCGTTGGGCACTTCACTGTCAGGTACTGCAAGCACCACAGCATTATCTGCGCGATGAAAACCTGTGACTAAACATTCCGACATGATAGGCCCTATTTGTTTTGGCGGAAAATTAACAACCGCTACCACTTGCTTACCTACAAGTTGTTCTTTCGTGTACAAATCCGTGATTTGCGCGCTGGATTTTTTAATGCCAATTGCTTCACCAAAGTCTACCTGCAAAATATAGGCAGGATTACGTGCCTTAGGGAAATCTTCTGCTGAGATAATAGTGCCAACGCACAGTTGGACTTTTTGAAAATCTTGCCACTGTAAATCATTCATTATTTTATCGTTCATCCATTAATATTTTTGTAAAAAACGTACTGTAAGGGTCTTCTTGATAGCCGCCAAATGGCGGACAAGTACTAAAACCAAAACTTTGATACAGGGATTGAGCGGGTAAAAATGCTTCAGCGGTACCCGTTTCTAAGCTGAGTCGTTGATAACCGCGTTGCTTTGCCTGTGCAATGATGTGTTCTAACATTTGCCGAGCAATCCCACGGCGTAAAAACTGTGATGCGGTTCGCATTGACTTGATTTCACCATGATCAGCACTGAGTTGTTTTAATGCACCGCAACCAGCTAATTGGCCGTTAAGCCAAATACTCCAAAAACTGATCTCCGGCGCTTCTAGCGCGCTGATATCCAGTGCATGAACACTTTCTGGAGGTGAATAGCGTAACATCTCTTGGTGATGCTGTTCTAATAATTCAATCACCGCATTATTGCGTAATTGACCGAGCTTAAACTCCATTGATTAATCCTTCCTTAATTAGCCTTTTAGTATTTGATCCATCACCCAGCTAGTATGCGTTGCCGATTTACCTGTTGAAGGATGTGGTTTACCGGTAAATAACTGCTCAGCGATATTTTGTACATGATATTGTTGGATGTGCTTTGGATTGTCGATAAAAATTTCTCGTTGTTGTTTACCTTTAGTTATCCGCAACGGCACTTCATCGAATACTGAAAAGCTGATCTCGCCTGTGCTCCCATATATGATCACTTTATCTTGTCTTGCGCTACCACCAAAATTCCAGCTACCACTGCCGGTCACGCCGTTTTGGTGTCGCCAACATGCGGTTACCGCATCAAATGCTGAGTATAACTGTTGTTGATTTAAGGCGATGCCATGCACTTGCGAGTAATCGCCGAGTAAAAATGCAAATAAATCTATGCCGTGACTGGCAAGATCATCAAAATAGCCGCCCGGCGCAACGTGTTTATCTGTGCGCCAATTATATTGCTCTGAAAGATCGATGGCTGACGCAGGTTTATTTAAATGCCATTGAATATGACGTACCTCACCGATCTCGCCTTGAGTTATCCAAGATTTTATTTGGGTAAATCTTGGTAGTGAACGGCGATAATAGGCGACGAACAATGGCAGCTCAGCGGCTTCAAATGCAGATAAAATCGCTTGGCTTTCTTGATAGCTAGGCGCGAGTGGTTTCTCAATACAGCAAGGCTTGCCTGCCGCAGCAACACGTAGTGCGTAGTCTTTGTGGCTATCTGGCGGCGTGGCGATGTAAATAGCATCAATCGTTGGGTCATTAATGATCTCATCGGCATCATTTGAATACTGGGGAACCTGATGACGTATCGCATAATCTTTGGCTAGTGCGCCATCTCGTCTCATTACCGCAGCTAAGGTGAAATTATCGACTTGCTGATAAGCCGGTCCACTTTTTACTTCGGTCACTGCACCACAACCTATGATGCCCCAACGCATGCATTGATGGTTTTTCATCTGTCTATTTTCTTGCTGAATCAAACGGTGAGATTAGCTTAAATTGGCTTGCGCCAAAGGTACATCAATTTTAGTCATTTGTTTAAACAATGACTGATGTTAGTTCAAGAAAAAAGTATCAAGTTAATTGAAAAACTTTGATGGCTAGAACTGAGTAGTCAGTCGCTTGGCTACGCCTTGATATCTAGGGGGTAATTGTTAACCATTTGGTTTGTTATTGAATTCCTTGTCGATACTTATTTGATAATACTCTTATTAATAAAGTTGTTCTTATTTAGATTAATAATTGACCGTATAGTCAAATTATGAGATCTTCCGTGTTAAAAAAATGTAACAAGAAATATAAAATTTATTGAATCCATCATTAAATTGTCATCTTTGATGACAACAATAGCCGAATAAAAAAATAACTAAATAGGATAAATAATGGAACTGAGATACGCAGCACTCTCGCTGTCTTTACTTGCCATGTTTGCTCATGGTGAAACAATTACCGACGCTTGTTTTAACTGTCCGCCATTAACAACGATTGCTGATGCAAGCAGTTTTAATGATGATGCATATTATCAGGATGCTATCTCGGCAATTAATAACAACCTTTCGTCTGCAATGATTAAAGAGAAAATCTCTTTTGTTATCAGCCAAAACCATAAGCAGCTTTCTTATTCAGAAGTTTGGACTGCACTAACCGAAACCGATGAGGATCCAAATAATGCCAACAATATTTTGTTGCTTTATAAAGGGGTGTCATTGGCTAAGTTTGCTAATGGTAGTGGCACACAAAGTAGTGATCCAGATAATTGGAATCGCGAACATGTTTGGGCGAAAAGCCATGGTTTTTCTAGCTCGAGTTATGAAGCTTACACTGATATTCATCATTTACGACCAGCCGATATTTCGATTAACTCGTCGCGCGGTAATTTAGATTTTGATAACAGTGATGCACCATTAGCTGAAGCGCCGAGCAACAGATTAGATGGTGATTCTTTTGAGCCAAGAGATGCTGTTAAAGGTGATGTTGCCCGTATGCTATTTTATATGGACACGCGTTATCAGGGATTAGATGTCACGCCAGATTTAACCTTAGTGAATCACATTACCTCGACCGGAGAAGCAAAGCTTGGGATGCTATGTCGCTTAATTGAATGGCATAAAAATGATCCGGTAGACTCATTAGAAATTAACAGAAATAACCGTATCTACGAATTTCAGGGTAATAGAAATCCATTTATCGATCATCCTGAATGGGTAGACATGCTTTATAGCGCAGACACTTGTGCCGATAGCGGTACTGGTGAGCCTGATCCTGAGCCGGAACCAGATCCTGATACGGGCAATGATGGTGATACGCCTGCTACAACTGGCAGCTTGTTTATCTCAGAATATGTTGAAGGAAGTAGCTACAACAAGGCTATTGAATTGTTTAATCCAAGCGGAACTGCGATTGATTTAGCGGCTGAAAACTATGTGTTAACCCGTTATAACAATGGTTCAACGTCGGGTTCAGATATTGTGTTGCAGGGTACTATTGAGGCGAATGCGACGTTTGTCATTGCAGAACCTAGATCGGCGCAAGATATTTTAGCTATTGCCAACCAAACGAGTGGTTCACTTTCACATAATGGTGATGATGCTTACGTATTGTTTAAAGATGGCGTCGCCGTCGATTCATTCGGCCGAGTGGGTGAAGATCCGGGTTCGCAATGGGGCGATGGGCTTTATAAAACCAAAGATAATTCATTACGTAGAAATGCTTCTGTTACTCAAGGTGACCCAGTTTTTGATGACAGTTTTGACCCATCAATAGAATGGACAGGCTCTAGTAATAATGATTTTAGTGATTTGGGACATCATGTGATGAATGCCCCAGAAATCTTTATTTCTGAATACATTGAAGGCAGCAGTTATAACAAGGCGATTGAATTGTACAACCCAAGCAATAGCCCTGTGGTATTAGCTGATCATAACTATCAATTAACCTTGTACAGCAATGGCTCACTGAACGGCACATCAATCGCGTTAAGCGGTGTAGTGCCGAGTAAAGGTGTGTTTGTTATAGCTAACCCAAGTGCTAACAGTGATATTTTGTCGGTCACCGATCAACTGTCATCAGATATTCGTCATAACGGTGATGATGCCTACGTGTTATCTAAAGATGGTGTTGCAATCGACGCTTTTGGTCGTGTTGGTGAAGACCCAGGTTCGCAATGGGGCGAAGGTTCATCAAAAACTAAAGACAATACCTTAGTGCGAAAAGCCAGCGTTAGTGTTGGTGACTCAATCGTTGATGATCTATTCGATCCGTCTATTGAATGGGATGGTTTAGGTAATAATTTCGCTGAAAACCTTGGTATGCATCTAGTTGATGGTGAGCAACCAACCGTCAGTGCAATAGGTGAATGTTTTGCCGATGCCATCGCGATTCACGAGGTGCAAGGCAGTGGCATGTCATCACCTTTACTTGACAGCGAAGTGATTGTTGAAGGTGTTGTGACATCGGTAAATGAAAATTTATCTGGCTTCTTCTTACAAGAAGAAGATGTTGACCAAGATGCTGATGCTGCTACTTCTGAAGCGGTATTTATTGCAACGCTCAACGACAGTTACCCGAACGTCGGTGATGTTGTACGTGTTATCGGTATGGTTAAAGAAAACTACGGCAAAACTCAAATTTCTCTAACCGAAACACCATTAGTGTGTGGCACAGATAGTGTCTCGAGCACGCTATTAGTATTGCCTTTTGCAAGCGATACCAGCGCTGAAAGCTTAGAAGGGATGTATATTAGCGTTAGCCAACCACTGACTGTGACTGATAACTATAATTTAGGCCGCTATGGCGAGGTGACGTTATCACAAGGTCGCTTGTACGTGCCAACTAACCTCTATGCGCCTGGCTCTGAACAAGTAACTAATCTAGCGGCGCAAAACGCGCGTAACAAGATTATCTTGGATGATGGTATTAATGGACAAAATCCTGAAAATATTATCTACCCTAACGGTGGTTTATCAATCAATAACACCTTAAGGCTGGGCGACCAAGTGAACAACCTTAGTGGTGTACTTGATTATAGCTATGGTAATTACCGCATTTTGCCAAGTGAGCAACCAAGCTTTATTCAAGAAAATGTCAGAGAAGATGCTCCTGTTATCTCTGATTCGGGTAACTTACGCGTTGCTAACGCCAATCTGCTTAATTTCTTTAACGGTGATGGTTTAGGTGGCGGTTTTCCTACACCACGAGGTGCTGACAACGAACAAGAGTTTGTCCGTCAAAAAGATAAAATTGTTAATGCTTTATTAGCGATGAATGCCGATATTATTGGCTTACAAGAAGTCGAAAATGACGGTTTTGGTGAGCATAGCGCGCTACAAACCTTGGTTGATGCGTTAAATGCCAAAGCCTCGGCTAATGTACATTACCGTTTTGTTGATCCAAGTGTGGAACAATTAGGTGGTGATAAAATTAAAGTCGCATTGATTTATAACGATAAAACGGTGAGTGAATTTGGTACCGCTGCGTATTTATTGGATTTTCCTTTCGAATATCATAATAGACCGCCGTTGACTCAAACCTTTAGATCTTATGAAACTGGTGAACGTTTAACGGTTTCTGTGAATCATTTCCGTTCTAAAGGCTGTTCAAGCACTGGCGGCGTTGACAACGAAGATAAAAAAGATGGTCAAGGATGTTACAACTTACGTCGTGTGCAAGCAGCGCAAACGTTACTAGCTTGGCTTGCTACCAATCCGACAGGTGTTGAAGATGATGACGTGTTAATCATTGGTGATTTGAATTCGTATAATAAAGAAGATCCTATCACTACATTACTTAACGGCGGCTATAGTGACTTGGCGCAAGATAAGTTCGGCGCTAACGCATATTCATATTCAATATTTGGTGAGATCGGTGCGTTAGATCACGCAATGGCGAGCCAATCGTTAAAAGAGAAGATAGTTGATATTACCGAATGGCACATTAATGCCGATGAACCAAGAATATTTGACTACAACACTGAGTTTAAATCGGCTGAGCAAGTCTCAAGCTTATATAGTGATCAAGCGTTTAGAGTGTCAGACCATGATCCTGTGGTGATTGAAATTGAAGGGGTAACACCGCTAATTTCAGTTAATGAAACACATGAAGGTCTGGGTACTAACGCAAGGTGGACGACGTTTGAGTTTGAAGTGCCAGAAACCTCAGTTAGCTTCAATGCGAAAACGTTTGGTGGTGACGGTAATGTTGATCTTTATGTGAGTAGAGACAAGAAACCCAATACACAAAAATTCTTGTGTGCGCCTAAGCTAGAAGGTAATGAAGAAGTTTGTCAATTCGATTTCCCTGAAGCTGGTAAGTGGTATATCAGGCTAAGAGGTGAGCGTCATTATAATGATGTTACATTAGTGTTAGAGGCCTTGTATCCAGAGCCAATTAATCACTAAGTGAACTTAGATGAAAAAGCCAACTCAATGAGTTGGCTTTTTTTATCACTCTATTTTCTTATACAAACTTGAGGTTATTACAGTAACACTTGTTTTAACAAGGTGTTATTTGCGTAGCGACTGGTTTGAGCAAGAAACAGTTCGGCGGTAGCAATGGCGTCGTTTAGCGCATTATGGCCATAATATTGCGGTAACTGATAACTTGCTCGCAATTTAGCTAGACGTAGCTCAGAAGGGTCATAGGCGACATCTTTTTTATCCATTCTGCGTTTTGCCAAAAATAGCGTGTCGATGATCGGAAACGTTGGTGCAACGCCATATAATTCTAAACAGGCTTGGCGTAAAAACTCTCGCTCGATACGGGCAAAATGCACCAACATTACCTTGCCAGCTAATGCGGCTAATAGCGTTTCAATTACGCATTCTAATGGTAAGCCTTGACGACGTTGCTGATCGGTGATCTGATGAATAATAACGTTATCAGCTTTGAGCTTTTGTTGAGTATTAATCACTTGATGATAACAACTACTTAAGTGAATTTGTTGCTGGGAGAGTTCAACAAAACCGACACTGAGGAGCTTGTCTTGCACTGCATCTAAGCCGGTGGTTTCAAAATCCACCGCGAGAATTTTCGTCTCGTTTAATAAGCTGTTAACACTTGGAAATGGCACCGCGAGAAAATCTTTTAACGGTCCTTTGGGAGCGCGCAATAAATCACGTTTTCGCTCTATTTCATAACCGACTAACCAGCGAAATAATGGATGATGACTAAGCATGCTGTTACCTTATTAATAAGTGGCTTGACGGCTGTCTTGTAAGGTTTTTATTACTTTAAACGCATCTTTTAAATGTTCGCGTTCAAGCTTAGAAATATGCTTAGGAGCGAGGTAGTTATCTGGTTGCTCATTCGCTTGTAATTTTTTCGCTTGATGTTCCATACGCAACAAGCCTAAAAATTCGTAGGCATCTATCAGATTTGCTGCGGATGACCTAGTCAAAGACGGTGTTCCTGCGGCCTGCTTGATGCGCTCAATGGTGTTAGTGGCGGCAATGCCTTCACTTAACGCATAAATGCGAGCAAGGTCAACAATTGGCGCTATGCCATTATGTTTTAAATCGAGCACATCTTTATTTTCTCCGTTTTTAATCAAGACAAAATCTCGGAAAAAACCTAATGGCGGCCTGAGTGCAAGGGCATTTTTTGATAAATGAGCGAGAAACAGCGTATTGCCTTTTGTTTTTGTTAGTAAGCGCTCTCTTACTTGTTCTAGCAAGGTAACATCACCATGGATGGTGGCAAGATCAAAAAATACGCTACTATTTAGCAAGGCTTTAGGGCTTGGTGTGTCGACCCATTGCTGGAAATATCGATGCCAGACTTTTTGGGGCTGTCGCCATTTCGCGTTTGTCGCCATAATGTTGCCGGGACAATAGACAAAACCACATGCAGCTAAGCCATCAGAGACAAACTTGGCGAGCTCGGCAAACCATTGATCATCTTCGGCTTTCATCTCATCGGCAATGATCAGAGCATTGTCTTGATCGGAATGGGCAAACTGCTCTTGTCGAGCCTGTGAGCCAGCGGCTAACCATGCATAAGGCACAGGTGCTTGTCCTAATTGTTGTTCTGCCAACTCAATTAACCGTATGGTAAATGCCGTGGTGATGGCACTGATGCTTTTACCAATATGGTCTGCCGTGGTGCCTAATTTTGCCATTCTGATCTGCAATTTAGGCAGTAATGTACTGATCTCTACTAATTCTTCAATGGCGCTGGCTTTGCGAATGATATGAGTAAGATTGACTGCGTTTTGACTTTCATTGTTCATCAAATCAGTAATTGTCACCATGGCATGAGGGCGTTGTTCTTTTATTACAGGTAAATGATGAATACGTTTCGCTGTCATTAACATTAACGCGTCGTAGGCATTACTGTTATCGTCAATGGTTAGCATATTCTCTGTCATGATTTGACTGACGGGTAATGAGAAGCTTAAGCCTTGAGCAATGCAACGACGACGGAGATCTTTATCGGTAACTATGCCGACTGGTTTGTCGCTCGCTTGGTTATTTTCTACCACCACTAGACAGGAAACCCCTAGTTCGGTCATTTTCTGTGCAGCCTGCTGGATTGATGCTTGTTGTTCGATAGTGGCTACAGGGGAATGATAAAATTGACTAATACTGGTGTTCATTAATGACGAAGCAATAACCGCTTCTTCATTGATTTGGTTCATTTTATAGTTGAGGCGTTGCTCTGCACTATGGCTAAAGA
>JBNKXM010000009.1:0-16453 GCA_050300315.1 Thalassotalea sp.
TTTTATGCCAACCATACGTGGCCTAGATGTTGGTACTAAAAAGCGTTATGCGGGCTTAGTGCAAAATGGGGACGAGCAAAAGCTTGTTTTTAAGGGGCTTGAAAGTGTACGAACCGATTGGACCGAGCTCGCGAAAACATTTCAACGAGCGCTGTATATGAAAGTGTTTAATCAGCAACCAGTACGAGAGTTTATTATCAACTTGGTACAAGAGACGTTTGACGGTAAGCATGATGACTTGTTGATTTATCGCAAACGTATTCGCAAACGTTTATCTGACTATGTCAAAAACGTACCGCCGCATATTAAAGCGGCTCGTGCTGCAGATGAAATCAATAAACGTCAGGGAAAACCACTGAAATATCAAGGCAAGGGCTGGATAGAGTATTACCTTACTAGTGCTGGGCCGCAAGCAAAGGGCTATGTAACCGCGCCGTTAGATTATCAATTATATATTGATAAACAAATCGCTACAGTGGCGGATGCGATATTGCCCTTTATTGGCGAGTCATTTAGTGCCATTGTGGATCAGCAGCAATCGTTATTTTAAATGAGCTTATGTTGGATTTAGCGTGTAATCCTTATTTACTAATAACCCGATAGCTTACAGGTAAGGACAAAGTTCTAAAAAAGTACGTGCACTTTGAAGCAGGAACCGTTATAAAAGGTTTAGATGGCTAGACTTCTAAAGCGAGATGGAAACAAACGATGAAAAAAGACACGAAAATTGTTAATGCGGGCAGACAAGCAAAATGGACGCGTGGAGTGGTTAATCCGCCGGTAGAGCGTGCTTCTACCGTAGTGTTTGATTCGGTTAAACAGATGAAACACGCAACGGCTAATCGCGGTAATCAAGTGTTGTTTTATGGTCGACGCGGCACATCAACTTCATTCGCGTTTCAAGATGCCATGACTGAACTCGAAGGCGGCGCTGGTTGTGCGTTATATCCTTCTGGTACTGCTGCTATTACCAATGCTATTTTGTCGTTTGTTAAAACGGGTGATCACCTGTTAATGGTTGATACCGCTTATGAACCCACCCGAGATTTTTGCGATAAAATATTAAAAAATATCGGTGTTGAAACCACCTATTACGATCCGTTGATCGGCAAAGATATTGAACAGCTGATTAAGAAAAATACCCGTATCGTCTTTTTAGAATCGCCGGGCTCTGTCACCATGGAAGTGCAAGATGTACCAGGGATTGCTGAAGTTGCTCATCGTCACGATTGTCTTGTGATGCTTGATAATACGTGGGGGGCGGGTATTAATTTTCAGCCATTTGACTATGGTGTTGATATCTCAGTGCAAGCTGCGACCAAATATATTGTTGGTCATTCAGACGTGATGCTCGGTACGGCAACCGCAAGAGAGGAGTATTGGCCACAATTACGAGAAAACAGTTATTTAATGGGGCAATGCACTTCACCAGACGATTTGTATTTGGCGCTTCGTGGCATTAGAACCCTAGGTGTGCGTTTGAGACAGCATCAAGAAAGTGCGTTAAAAATTGCTCATTGGTTAGCGAGTAGAGAAGAAGTTGATGTAGTCTTGCATCCCGCTTTACCATCGTGTCCTGGCCATGAATATTTTAAACGTGACTTTACCGGCGCTAATGGCCTATTTTCATTTGTCTTAAATCGTGGCGATCAAGCCTCACTTAATGCGTTACTCGATGGTATGCATCATTTTAAAATGGGCTATTCGTGGGGTGGATTTGAAAGTTTAATTTTAGGTAATACCCAAGTAGGGCGTTTGCGCACCGCAACAAATTGGCAATATCAATATCCGTTGATCCGTCTACATGTCGGTTTGGAAGATGTTGACGACTTGATTGATGATTTATCTCAGGGATTTGACCGCCTTAATGCTGAAATAGCAAAACGTTAGCAAGTTATTATCTTGTCAAAGTAATGATGAAAAAGCGTCATAAATAGTCTAAACGAATGGCATTGCTGTTATTTTAAAGATAAACGCAGTAATACTAAATAAAAGCGCACAGTTAAAAATAATAATACAGGTTTAAGGAGACATTAATGGCAAAGGAAGTGTTCTTTTTACAAGCTGATGCTGATCATCAGGGGGTGCTTGAGGTAATGTTACAGCTTCGTAGTCAATATGATCACCAGAGCCTCGCGGCTCAAATCGATAAACAAATGGCAAGCGGCTATCAAGTCGTTTATGTGAAAGAAAACAATGAGATATTGGCGGTGGCTGGATTTGTTGTCGGCGAAAAGTTAGCCTGGGGTAAGCATATTTATATCGATGATTTAGTGACTAATGCAAAATGTCGCTCGACTGGCGTCGGTGCCTTTTTAATTGACTGGTTTAAATCTTACGCCAAGCAAATAGGTTGTCAGCAATTGCACTTAGATTCTGGCGTACAACGATTTGCTGCCCATCGCTTTTATTTACGGGAAAACTTTGCCATCGCTAGTCATCATTTTTCAATCACTGAGCTTAATCATTAATCGCTCTATCACATTGAGTAAGGGAATATCATGTCAACTTATTTTGCAACCGTTAATTGGCGAAGAGCAGCTAACGAAAACTTTGTCGATAACCAATATAGCCGAGGTCATCATTGGACGTTTGATGGTGGCGTTACTGTGCCGGCGTCATCTTCACCACATATTGTGCCTGTTCCATATTCCGTTAGCGAAAATGTCGATCCAGAAGAAGCTTTTGTCGCGTCACTTTCAAGTTGTCATATGTTGTTCTTTTTATCGATTGCGGCTAAAGCAAAGTTTGTTGTTGAAGATTATATCGATAATGCCGAAGGTGTTATGGAAAAGGATGAAACGGGAAAAATGTCGATGACAACAGTAACGTTAAAACCTAAAGTGACTTTTATTGGTGAGCGTCAACCATCACTAACTCGGCTTGAAAAAATGCATCATCAAGCGCATGAAAGTTGTTTTATTGCCAATTCTGTAAAAACTAAAGTATTGACTGAAATCATAGTGTAACTGCTGTTTAACAGTAAAGTGAGCATAGTTTTATCGTATAAAATGTCGAAAATATTCAATCATTCGATCATATGACTGCGTACCCTTAAATAAATTTTTTTAAGGAGAAGCAAAATGACAAAACGAATAAATTATTTTACCACTGCACCGCAAGCAATGGATATTTTACTTGCCCAAGAAGAGTATTTGAACAAACAATTTGTTGATAAAATGGCGTTGTTAGAATTAGTCAGGCTTAGAGTTGCGCAAATTAATCAGTGTGCGTATTGTATTGATATGCATAGTAAAGAGGCTATTAAGCTAGGTGAAAATGCTGAGCGGATCTTTGGATTAAATGCATGGCAAGATATGCCTTTTTATTCACTTGAAGAGCGAAGTGCGTTGCAATGGGCAGAAACTATTTGCGCAGCAGAAGCCGTTTCTGATCATCAATATCAGCAGGCAATAGATATTCATGGTGCGCAACAACTTGTTGACTTGACGATTGCGGTTAATGCGATTAATAGTTGGACTAAATTGACCAAAAGCTTTAAACCCAAAGTAGGAACTTATCAGCCAAATTAGTTGAAGATACGAAGGATAACAATGGATACTGATTTTGATTTTCATCTCTACCAGCCAACAGGGCTATTATCTAGCAATGTCCAAGGTATTTGGTCAGTATCAGTATCTAATTCTTCCGTCACTGGTCTTAAACGATGGCTACATAGCGATGCTGGTTCAGGAGTTTTATTTAATTTATCAGGGTCTGTGATATTGGATAACGATGTTTTTGAGCCTAATGCTATTTATTTACCAGTGAATAAACAATCGCAAAGTATTACGCTATGTTCTGGAGCGCAGTTAGTGGGGTTTCGCTTTAAGCCTGCTATCGGAACTGCGGTGTTTAACACCATTCATCAAGTTGCGACGCCTGTTCATGGCCAATCGCCGCTTGATCAAAGTTTACGTTGTTTATTTAATCAGCTTATTCAAACAATAGGTCATCATCGACGTATTAGACTGCTTTATCAATGGTTAAGCTCGACGTTAACACACGCAAACCATGTGCCTTGTTCATTATTAACGGCCATTGATGCGATACGAGAAAATACACAGTTAACCAAGCTAACACAAGGTCATCACTACAATAGTATTAGTCAGCGCCAGCTTGAGCGTCAATTTCAACAAGCGATAGCGATGACACCAAAACAGTATCATCGGCTGTTGCGCGTGAAAAACACCTTAGCGCAGTTAAAACAGCAAAGTGCTATGCCGTTAACAGAATTAGCGTTAGCTAATGGTTATGCCGATCAAGCGCATATGACGCGGGAATTACAACATATCGCAAAAATCACCCCAAAAAAATACCAGCAGTTGGCTGCTGGTAGTTAAATTAGTCATAGAAAATGTAAGCGAAATAGCGCATGTTCAACGGACTATCATTAGTCTTGATTTACTATCGCTAAAGGTTAGTTGACGCCCTTATCGTTAAGATATTGACTATAACCTTTATCGGTACCGTTGATATGATTGATCAACCACTGGGTAAGAAAATCACTGATCTCGTTTAACGCATCGTGACCTTTTTCATTATAGAGTTCGACGAAGTGTTCAACTTGTTTGATCATCTCACGATGTTGTTGTTGATGTGCATCAAAGTCAGGGTAATCGTATTGCTGCATCAAAGATTCTTCACGCTCAAAATGGTATTTGGTGTAGTTAACCAAATCTTCTAACGCATCTTTTTCAAAGCTTTCTGTCATTGCATAATCGTACGCCGTGGTGAATCGATTGAGTAAACTGAGCAACTTTTTATGATCTTGATCGATATGATCAATTCCAACACTGTATTCTTCTTTCCATTGCAATAAATTGGCGTCAGGTGTCTTCTTGTAAACGATGGGAATAAGGATAAGTACCGCTATTAACAGCCACGATACAGGGTTTGTCAAACTAGACAAAAATCCTAGAAAAATAGCAACGATAATGAGACCGATTATCGCCGCATAGATTAACGACTTACTACGACTAGTCATCTTAATACCCCTATAAAATGTATGGTTTAATGTTGGCTGCACATGATTAATTGGCTGTTAAGTGTATTATTTTTAACAGCAAAGATAAGCTTAATCTGCTTATTTGTTGACCTTGATCAAACAAAAATTTCTTTCCATTCAAATACTTTTAAAACTTGATCTGCATCAGACTTTTCATATCGAAATTCCTTAATAGTAGCGCTAGAACTTGAGATACACATTTTTTAACAACTTTACTGTTGAACACTGAGATGGATAAAAAATTGATATTTCAAATAACGCTTTCGTTGGTATTTGTTTGTAGTTGCAAAGGCCAACAATTTTAAAATTAGAGAAGCTTTTTTAGCGTAGAAACTATCGAGTTATCTAATTAACTAAGCATGTAATGAAACATCTGGAGAAAAACCGATGAAAACAATTAAGTTTGGCCTTTCAGCACTTGGTTTAGCAATTGGTATGGCAGCTAGTGGTATTAGTATGTCAGTATCAGCGACTGAACCTACTTTATCTGAAGCTGATTTTCAAAAAGCTCAGTTACACTATTTTCAGCGCTGTGCCGGCTGTCATGGTGTATTACGTAAAGGTGCAACGGGCAAAAACCTCGAACCAAAAAACACCTTGAAAAAAGGACAGCAGCGTCTAGAGAAAATTATTTCTTTAGGTACTGAAGGTGGTATGAACAACTTTGATGACTTGTTTACCAAGCAAGAGATCGCGAACTTAGCGACATTCATTCAAATGGAACCACCCGTACCACCAGAAATGTCTTTAGAACAAATGCGTGGTCATACTAAACAGTATGTTGCATTAAAAGACTATCCAACAAAACCTTTGCATGGTCGTAACTGGCAAAACTTCTTTGTTGTCATTGAACGTGATGCGGGTAAAGCAGCAATCGTTGACGGTGATACAAAAGAAATCGTCACTCATATTGATACGGGTTATGCGGTACACGTTATCAAAGGTACAGAGCATCACAAAGTCGATCATGCTAAAGATGTTGGTCGTTTTTGGTACACCATAGGTCGTGACGGTAAAGTCAACAAAATCGATTTATGGCAAACTCCTGATAAAATGTTAGTTGCTGAAACTAAAATGGCATACGACGCGCGTGATATCGCGGTATCTGGCGATGGTAAATACGTGATTGCCGGTGGTTATTGGCCAGCGCATTTCGTTATCATGGATGCAGAAACGTTAGATCCGTTAAAAGTGGTTTCTACTCGTGGCTACAATACTAAANGTGAATTCATTAACGAAGCTCGTGTAGCGGCTATCTACACCATTCCTAATGAATCAGCGTTTATGGTTGCCGTTAAAGAAACTGGTCAAATGTGGCAAGTGGATTACAAAGACTTAGACAACCTAACCATCACACAAATTAGCTCGGCTGAGTTCTTACACGATGGTTTCTTCGACCCTACAGGTCGTTATTTCCAAATCGCAGCGAATGCGTCAAACAAAATGGTTGTTGTTGATACCAAAGATCGTAAGTTAGAAAAAATGATCGATGTTGATGCATTACCACACCCAGGCCCAGGTGCTAACTGGACTGATGAGAAATGTGGACCAGTAGGTGCAACAACTCACTTAGGTGTTGGTCTTGTATCAGTTTGGGGTAATGATCCTATGGGTCATCCAGACCAAGCGTGGAAACTTTGTTATGAAGTAGAAACTGATGGCGCAGGTGTCTTTATTCGTACTCATGAAAATTCAGACTATGTTTGGGCTGATCAGTTGAAACACCCAGAGCCTGAAGTACAACAATCTGTGCAAGTTTTTGATAAGAAAACTCGTAAAATTGTTAAAACTATCCGTGTAACTGAAGAAGAAGGTAAAGCTGCGCTTCATATGGAATTTAACAAAGGTGGTACAGAGGTATGGGTTTCTGTTTGGAACCGTAAAGACAGCAAAAACCCAAGCGGTGAAATTGTTGTATACGATGCCAAAACTCTTAAAGAAAAAACACGTATTAAAGGTTTAACAACACCAACAGGTAAGTTCAACGTATTTAATCGTTCAAATCATAAAACCTAATCTTATTGGGTAATGACACGAACATGGCGTATGCCATGTTCGTTTTTTCTTATCTTTATTATCGTTACGAGTAACTTATGGCAAGCACAACATTCAAAAAACCTAGCTTTTGGTCGCGCCGTCTAGTTTTGGGCACAACAGTGGCGGGCGCAGTGGTATTTTTTGTCGTTGGTATTATCTTTTGGGGTGGTTTTAACACCGCGATGGAAGCAACCAATACGCTGGAATTCTGTACCACATGTCACGAAATGGAAAATAATGTTTATCAAGAGTATAAGCCAACTATCCATTACTCAAATAGGACAGGGGTCAGAGCGGTTTGTTCTGATTGCCATGTACCTGATCCTTGGGTTCATAAAATGGTCCGTAAAATACAAGCATCTAAAGAAGTGTTTTACTGGTTAACCGGAAAAATAGACACGCGCGAGAAATTTCAAAAACATCGTTTAGATTTAGCGAAAAGTGTCTGGAAAGCGATGAAAGACACAGATTCGCGAGAATGTCGTAATTGTCATAATTTTGAATCAATGAATCCTGAGTTTCAAAAACCACGGGCGCGTAAACAACATTTAAATGCATTTGAAACAGGACAAACCTGTATCGATTGTCATAAAGGGATTGCTCATCACAACGTTAGAGACAAATTAACGGATGAAGAATTGGAAGCGATAGAAGCGCCAAACCCAAATTATATTCGCGAAGTTCCTGAAATGTATAAAGCGGGCTTAGCACGCATTGAAGAAAAAGAAGCGCTGCAAGCTGAAAAAGAAAAAGCTGAGAAACAAGCACAGCAAGAAGCTATTCAAGCAAAAATTGATCAAGCGGTCGCACAAGCATTAGCTGGAAAAGGTGGAGAAACATCTGGTACAGCAGCTGATAAAGGAGCTAATGCGTCGTCTAGCGAGAGCGCGATGAATGTTGACTGGAATAAAGCAACGAGTAGAGATATTTCGGTTTTTTATCCGGGCACAGCGTCGATAGAATGGATTTTAGGCCGTAATCACGGTGGTAAACGTGCATTTAGTAAAGGCGATCGTTGTATTGAATGCCATGGCAAAGAAATTGAGCAAATAGGTCAATCTATTGTCTCTGGCAAGAGTGAGAAAGATCTAGAGCCAAATGTTATTCCGGGCAAACGAGGTAGTATTCCTGTCACTATTAATGCAACCCATGACCAAGATTATCTCTACCTTAGATTTAGCTGGCAAGATGGCGAACACAACCCAGTACCTTTTGTTGATGGCGGTAAAATGGATCCGGAAAATCCAGTCAAACTTGCGTTTATGTTAGCGACTGATGATGTTGAATATGCCGATAGAGCCGGTTGCTGGGCAACGTGTCATGCAGATGTTAACACTATGCCTTACGTGCCTACGCAAGATGATCGTCTAGGTAGTGATTTGGTTAAACGTTTAGATCTTAATAGTGGCGTAACTAAATATTTGAAAGAATCTCGCACCGAATTAGAAATCAAAGGTCGAGGTGATAAACCTTTAGGCGGATGGGATAAACTAAAAGATCAAGCCGACATTGACGCAGCGATGGCTAATAATCAATACATGGACTTATTGCGATTTAAGTCAGGTAGTAAGGCTGTTGAAGACGGTAACATCATGGAGCAACGTACGATGCATGGCGGACAAGGTGCTGAAGTAGAAGCTTCGTTAGCTAATGGTACTTGGTCGGTTGTAATTAAACGTGCATTGCGCTCAGAGCAAGCGGGTGATGTCTCAATTGAAGCAGGCAAAGTCTACAACTTTGGTTTTGCTATTCATGATGACTACACCAGTGCTCGTTATCACCATGTCTCGTTTGGTTATAAATTAGCATTGGATAATGATCAGGTAGAAATAAACGCTGTAAAACAGTAGGAATATTTTCCGCAAAAATGAACAGACTGTTGTTAATTTTATTTGATAGGCTTCTTGGGAATGTTCAAGAAGCCTTTTTTTTATAGGTGTTTTCTGCGAGTTATGCTGCTTTTCTTGGTCAAATAAACCTTGCTATTTTAGTAGTGACACTTGTCGTCTTGATTCAACGTTTATGTGACAAATATCATATTTATTGACCAATTAGTGATCTAGATTAATGAATAATTAGCCCGATACCTTACAATCTACTTATGTTTTTAAATGTGTGTTGCTCATGGCTATTCAGCAGTGGCGAATAACAGCAAAATTCTTATTCTTTATTTTGTTTTTGTTTGCGCCGTTACTAAACATTTTTCGTTTTGATCTAGATTTAGGGCACTTTATTGTCTTTGGTCAAGCATGGACAATAAGCATAGAGAATATTTTACACGGTAATGGTGACAGTCTAGACGCGGCAGTTAAGATTTTTTCGCGCGTATTGCTGCCAGGTATGATGTTTGTTGCGCTAACTGGCTGGCTGATTTGGAAATATGGTCGCATCTATTGTGGCTGGTTATGTCCGCATTTTTCTGTGGTTGAGTTGATCAATAGCTTAATGTTAAAGCAACTTAATCGCGTTACGTTATGGGAGAAAGCCAGTAAACAAAGCCATGGTGTTTTACCTAAGTTAGTCGTATTCATTAGCGCTGTATCTATGGCATTTATTTGGGCTGTTGGCTTACTAAGTTATCTGGTTAATCCAAATGAGCTGTTAGTTAATTTAGTTCATTTGTCCTTGGGATTTGGTTCGAGCGTTTTTATTATTGCCGCGACTACGATTTTTACTATCGATTTTATTTTTGCTCGGCATATATTTTGTAAATATGGCTGTGCGCTTGGTCTGTTTCAAAGTTTGATTTGGATGGCTAATAATCGCGCTATGGTGGTTAAGTTTGATCGTAAGCGGGCAAAATTGTGTCGCGATTGTATCCATTATCATCAAGAAAAACCTTGTGATCAGGCATGCCCTATGCGCTTGCCAACGCGAAATATGAAGCGAGCTAAATTTACCTGTACTCAATGTGCGCAATGTATTTCTGCATGTAGTGAAGTACAAAAAGACAACCCAGAAGGGAGTTTACTTACTTGGACCAGTGGTAAAGCCGCAATTGAAGTTGATCGCGATGCTGGCAAGTTTAATGATAAGACGATAGATGTGAAGCAGATAAAGTAAGGATAAAAATATGCGAACGATAGCAGTGTTAATCAGTTTTTTGTTGTTTACTGCGCCAATAATGGCGAAAGAGGTGGTGGTAGAAATCTATAAAAAAGAGTTTATACCAGCAACCGTGACCATCGCCGCTGGTGATACCGTTATTTGGAAAAACATTGAAAAACGTCAATACCACAGCGTGTGGTTTAAGCAGTTACAAAAAAATGAACCTGAGTATTTTTTTCCTGGTGAGAGCTATCAGCAAACGTTTGCTCAAGCAGGTGAATTTGCCTATGAATGTGGGCCTCATCCTAAGATGAAAGGTGTTGTTATCGTGAAATAACGGTGACATTGAACGTTGCAAAATGGATAACTTGATCGGTATCAATCAAGTATCATTCTCATTTGCAGCTCTTTGGGTTAGCGCGTATCTTGGCGTTAACTCCTTAGTTATTGATTTTGGAATCTTATGACTACCATAAATATTAAAGCCGTTACTAACAGTGCGCCAAGCTTGTTTTATCAAGAACAGCAAAATGAAGTTTCTTTGTTTGAATATGCACATCAGCATCAACTGCCTGTGTTAATCAAAGGGCCTACTGGCTGCGGTAAGACGCGTTTTATTGCTCATATGGCGCAAAAATTAAATAAGCCGTTATATACAGTAGCTTGTCACGATGATTTAACGGCAGCTGATTTGGTTGGGCGCCATCTGATAGGTCCTAATGGTACCTATTGGCAAGATGGACCGTTAACTAAGGCGGTAAGAGAAGGCGGGATATGTTATTTGGATGAAGTGGTTGAGGCGCGTAAAGACACCACCGTAGTGTTACACCCATTAGCTGATGATCGCCGGGTGTTACCGTTAGAGCGAACTGGTGAACTGATTGAAGCGGCTCCAGGATTTATGCTTGTTGTCTCCTATAACCCAGGCTATCAAAATTTATTAAAAGGCATGAAGCCTAGTACTCGTCAGCGTTTCGTTGCACTGCGTTTTGATTATCCTCAAGCGAATATTGAACAAGATATATTAGTTAAGGAAGCAGGTGCTGATCCGCATTTGGCGTATCGTTTAGTTGAATTAGCACAAGCATTAAGAAAACTTGAACAGAGCGATCTTGATGAAGTAGCGTCGACCCGTTTGCTTATTTATGCGGCCAAAATGATGTCAAGTGGCATGAAACCATTAGATGTTTGTCGCTGTTGTTTAGCGGAGCCGTTATCCGATGATCCTGAAACGGTCAAAGCATTAATGGATGTAGCGCGTATCTACTTCGATGAATAATGTTGCATTAATCGCCGAACAACCTAAAAAACTGCCTGGCGATCTCGCCATGTGGTTTTTTATTTTGGCAGAGTTAACTGTTTTTGCACTGTTTTTCATCGGTTTTGCCGTAACTGAGCAGCTTAATAGCGAGATGTTTATCTTAGGCAAAGCCAAATTACATGCATTGGCTGGCTTAGTTAATACCTTAGCGCTTATCACTAGCAGCTTGTTTGTCGCATGCGCGGTGGGTGCTATTAAAGTGAATAAGGTGAGTTTATCGGTTCGTTGGTTATTAACCGCTCAGCTGTTTGCTGTTGTTTATCTCGTGGTAAAAGGCTGGGAATATCAGTCATTGTTTGCTCAAGATATTGATATAGAAACGAATACCTTTTTTACTTTGTACTTTTTGATCACTATGTTCCATTTTATGCATGTCTTATTAGGCATGGTTATTTTGTTTTATATTATGCGCGGCGCACAAAAAGGGGATTATCAACAAGATGTCTCTGGTTTTGAATCGGGTGCGTGCTATTGGCATATGGTGGATATGTTATGGATCATTCTTTTTCCGTTAATTTATGTGATTTAAATGAGAGCAAATATTGTGAGCGATAGGCAGTCCATCATTAGTTGGGGAATATTAATCGTTTTAACCTTGTTATCGGTTTACGTTGGCACAGTGGTAAAACAGCCGCTTCTATTTATCAGTGCTGTTTTGGTCATTGTGTTTTTTAAAGGTTTGCAAATAGTCGATGTGTTTATGGAACTAAAACATGCACCTAAAAAGTGGCGGTTATTACTGCTAAGTTATGTATTACTAGTTCCATTTATTGTGTTGTTAATCTATATTTTATAATAAGTTAGCAAATTTTAGGGATATGTCATGGTGAATTCGAATGCTCAGCAACGTAAAAATAACGCCATAGTCTATCAATCTTTGTATCTTGCTAATTTACTGTTACTGCCAGGGTTATCTTTTTTGCTACTGCTATGGTTGTTTGTTCAGCGTAAACATCAACTAGGCTGGCAGCGTATCCATCTCTACCGCGCAACACAATTATCGTTACTCGCAGGCGTTCTTTTGGTCTTAGTACCGTTAATTGTGGTCTATGGCAGCAATGAGTTTCAGGCATCTGTTATGGTCATGTTAGTGTATTTTGTTACTATCCATGCTTTGTTAGTGCTACTTGGTATGCTTAACATCGCGCGCGCTATGGCGAGAAAACTTCCGCTTTTTTGATGTAGAACAAGATATTTTCTGTTTTCATCATGTTTTGTTACACAATTCTAAAAACTTGATTTCCATCAAGAATAATACTGAGATTCGCGTCTATTATAAGTCTGCTTTTATTACTTTTTAATAAGGGAAAGACCATGTCAGAAAGCTTTACGAAAGGTATGGCTCGCAATATTTATTACGGTGGAAGTGTTTTCTTCTTTCTAATATTTTTGAGTCTCACTTTTCATACAACCAAAGAAATGCCTGAGAGAGATCATCGTGTCAATCTCAGTGACTCTGTAGCTCGCGGCAAAGCGCTGTGGGAAGAAAATAACTGTGTCGGATGTCATTCATTAGTTGGTGAGGGGGCTTATTTTGCGCCTGAACTTGGTAATGTTTATATTCGCCGTGGTGCTGGAAACATTGAGACGTTTAAAGGGTTTATGCAAGGTTGGATGAAATCTCAACCATTGAATATTCCTGGTCGTCGTCAAATGCCTAATTTTCATCTTAATGATCAACAGATCGATGATTTAGCTGAATTTCTGAAGTTTACTGCAGAAATGGATGTTAATGATTGGCCACCAAATGATGAAGGATAAGAGCATGAGTACTTTAAAATATCAATCTCAAGCGGTCGCAAAACCTTATTTTGTATTCGCATTGATCTTGTTTGTTGGTCAAATTCTATTTGGCTTATTAATGGGACTACAGTATGTCGTTGGTGATTTTCTTGCTGGCGCAATTCCATTTAACGTTGCCCGTATGGTGCATACGAACTTATTAATTGTTTGGTTATTATTTGGTTTTATGGGGGCTGCTTATTATCTAGTTCCTGAAGAATCAGAAACCGAACTCTATAGTCCTAAGCTAGCGATTATCCTGTTTTGGGTCTTTGCAGCGGCAGGGGTATTAACAATCTTAGGTTATTTGTTAGTACCATACTCAACGCTTGCCCACATTACTGGTAATGATATTTTACCAACTATGGGACGTGAATTCTTAGAGCAACCGACCATTACTAAGTTAGGTATTGTTGTTGTTGCGTTAGGCTTCTTGTTTAACTTAGGTATGACAATATTAAAAGGCCGTAAAACAGCTATTAATATGGTATTACTTACTGGTTTAGTTGGTCTAGCTGTATTCTTCTTATTCAGTTTCTATAACCCAGCTAACATTGCATTAGATAAATACTTCTGGTGGTTTGTTGTACATTTATGGGTAGAAGGTGTTTGGGAATTAATCATGGGTGCGATTTTAGCGTTCATATTGATTAAAGTAACGGGTGTTGACCGTGAAGTGATTGAAAAGTGGTTGTATGTCATTATCGCTATGGCGTTGATCACAGGTATCTTAGGTACAGGTCACCATTTCTATTGGTTAGCAACACCTGATTATTGGCAATGGGTTGGTTCAATCTTCTCAGCTATGGAACCATTACCTTTCTTCGCTATGGTGTTATATGCCTTTAACATGGTTAACCGTCGTCGTCGTGAGCATCCAAACAAAGCTGCGACCTTGTGGGCGCTTGGTACTGCAGTAATGGCATTCTTAGGTGCGGGTGTTTGGGACTTCTTACACACATTAGCTCCTGTGAACTATTATACTCATGGTTCTCAAATCACGGCTGCACACGGTCATATGGCCTTCTATGGTGCTTATGCGATGATCGTTATGACTATTATTTCATACGCTATGCCTAAGATCCGCGGTATTGGTGAAGCCAACAGCAATAAAGCGCAAGTACGTGAAATGTGGGGCTTCTGGTTAATGACAGTTTCTATGGTATTTATTACCTTATTCTTAACCGGCGCAGGTGTTTTACAAGTATGGTTACAACGTTTACCAGAAACAGGTGAAGCATTAAGCTTTATGGTAACTCAGGATAAATTATCAATATTCTACTGGTTACGTGAAATTGCAGGTGTCTTCTTCCTAGTTGGTTTAATGGCTTACTTATCAAGCTTTTTCACCAAAGAAAAAGTACAAGCATAACTTTGTTTGACTTGTCATCGATAAAGGCCGTAGTTTAACGACTACGGCCTTTTTATTTTATTAGCGAACTTTATCAATAAGGAATACTTTTGAGTACACATCTGCCCGTACAAAAAACAGCGAAACGACGATTGCAAAAAATTTCACGAGTGATCAGCTATTTATCCACATTAATCGCCATATGCTGCGGTATTTATTTATTCACGATAGCTGATAGTGAAAACATGGTATTAAAAGCCAGTATCGGCGCAACGACGTTTTTCTTTTTTATGGTGGGATTAGTGCTTCACACCATAGCTTCAACCGATTTACCTGACCTTAGCATTAAAAAGTAAATGCTTTAGCTATAAATAATTCATGAGTTAGCCGAGTCTTGATATATATCACGTTCTAATAACTTGATATTTGATACGCTACTTTGTATCGATAATAGTGAGTTAGATTGCAATGGAAGAGTGGGTTGGTGGACTCTGGCATAAATATATTACCCGTAAAGCCAGTAATGATTTTGAAGATGCTCGCGTTAATTTTACCGAGATTAATAAATCGGTCGCTATGGTGTTTCGCGCGTTAGGCAGCGATGCTATCAAGCGAGTTGAAGCGGCGTCAGCAAGAGACTATCAAACGCGGCGTAGCTTTTTACAAAAAATCTCCGGAGAAAACCAACAAACATCTTTGGCCTGGCAAGATGAAGAAAGCTTACGTTTACCAGCATCTTTAGCCGTTTTTCCTACGGCAACTTTAAATCGAGATCTTTATTTATGGCTGGCTGTGTTAGCGGCACATCATAGAGGAAAATTTCGTCATTGGGCGATTGATAATCAACAAATAGTGGTTGATATTTTACAGCGATTTCCTGCGCTTTTACCTCGCTATCAACGATTAGCTAAGGCGTTTGTTGTAACACGGGCTGATCACAGTAAACGTCCGCCAGCTGAGCAACAAATGGAACAAGCGATTGTTAACGCTATCTTGTCACCGGGCAGTGTAAAAGAATTTCCTCGGGTAAATTACGCCCCACAAGCTGTTTATTTATGGTTGTACCCAAGTGCGCAACTTGATCCTTATATGTTGCCAGAGTATAGCGAACAAGAATTGCTTGAACCGAATGAAGATAACGACAAGGCAACGAATAAAAGTCAAACGATCCGTAAAAAAGCAGAGCGGATTGATTCTCCTGAAAGTAAAGACGGTATGATGATCTTCCGTTTAGAAAGCATGTTTTCTTGGAGTGAGTTCAGTAAGCTTGATCGCGGCTCAGATGATAGCGACGAAGATGAAGAAGAGTTTCAGCGTGTTGCTGAAGATCTCGATAAAATTACCTTGTCACAGCAGCAAAATCAGCGCAGCGCCCGTATTAAAATCGATTTGGATTTACCCTCAGCCTCGGAAGATGATATTCCAATGGGTCAGGGGATAAAACATCCTGAATGGAATTATAAAACTCAGCAACTTGAGCAAGACAGGTGTTTGATCTTGCCTATGCTGCCTAAAGACAGTACGGCAAAAAAATTACCCGTGAGATTGCAAAAAATCGCTAAAGTGATCCAAGCGCAGTTTGAGCAATTACAAAGTGTCAGGTACTGGTTAAAAGCGCAACCTCAGGGCGAAGAGTTAGATTTAGCTGCTTGGTTGGATTTTCATGTCGAGAGTCAAATAGCGCCAACCGAAGAAAAAGGCTTATATCAAAGCTTTCGCGGTAATAATCGCGATATATCAACACTATTATTGGCTGATATATCAATGTCTACCGATGCACACTTGGATAACGACAATCGCGTGATCGATGTTGTCCAAGACAGCATGTTGCTGTTTGGTGAAGCACTGGATGCAGTTGGTGATCGGTTTGCTATGTATGGTTTTTCTTCTGTGCGGCGCAATAATG
>JBNKXM010000010.1:0-15396 GCA_050300315.1 Thalassotalea sp.
TAACCGTAGTTAATGATAACTGTAAATGTTTAGCGATATGTAATTGTTTTTGTTCAGTTAATGCGACTTGTTCTAATATTTCTCTATGCATACTGGGAAGCTCAGCAATCGTGCTATCTATGCATTGAGCTAATTGCTCGCGCGCGACTGTTGATGGTGAACTTATGTTTAGCGATATGCTGTGGTCATCAGTAAGCGGCAGTGTGTCACGCTGGCGACGGTAAAAATCAACGATAGTATGACGACAAATCCGATATAACCATGCATCAAGCTTGTCGATATTTTTCAAGTGTGCTTTGTGCTTATGTACCTTAATGAATACTTCTTGAAGAATATCGTCAGCAATGCTCTTATCCGTTATTTTAGTTTGAATAAATTGATGAAGTTTTTTGTGATACTGTTGCCATATGATATCGAACATAAAAAACCTTATGATAAATTATTAGTAAGTTTGTTCATGGGTTTAGCACGTAAGAGGCTATGCTTATCATAGCCTCTTTATAACGATGGGGTTAGCAGTTTTTATCGTCACAGTGGCAATTACCGCAATTGTGACAACAGCAATTACAACAATCACAACAATGGCACTGGTTGTTTTCACAACAGCTATTGTTATTGGTTATTTCTTTAGTGTTGCAGTTGCATTGATTGGTTGAGCTTGATTGATCAGTCATCTGATGTCCTCTTTTTAGTTAGTGTTACTTTAGAAGACGTAACATCTGCAAAAAGGAGGCAATTTTTTAAGCCTTATTTAGCGCTTGAATTAAATAAGGCTTAAAATCTACGCAAATATCTATGCAATTGTCTATGCAATAACAGCGCTAGTGTATCGAAGCATTATGCCGCTTGCACTGATGTTTTATTCGCCGAAGGGGTACGAATTAAATAATCGAACGCGCCCAATGCAGACGTTGCACCGCTGCCCATTGCAATGATAATTTGCTTAAACGGTGAGTCAGTTACGTCACCTGCGGCAAAGACACCTGGCATACTTGTTTCACCTGTGGCACTGGTGATGATTTCACCGCGCGCTGATAACTCAATATCACCTTGGATAAATTGGGTATTGGGTACTAAACCAATTTGTACAAAGATACCTGCAAGTGCAAGGTGGTGATTAGCGTTACTTTGTCTGTCGGTATAGTTTAAACCTGTCACCCGGTTACCATCGCCGATAACTTCCGTTGTTTGTGCATTGGTTATAATAGTGATATTTGCCATCGAGTTTGCTTTATTTTGAAGTACCGCATCTGCACGTAGTGACGAGTCAAATTCAAGTACAGTCACATGCTCAACAATACCAGCTAAATCAATGGCTGCTTCAATACCTGAGTTACCACCGCCAATTACTGCTACTGATTTACCTTTAAATAATGGGCCATCACAATGTGGGCAGTAAGCGACACCTTTACCGCGATATTCTTGTTCGCCAGGAACATTCATTTCCCGCCATCTCGCCCCAGTTGCTAGCAGCACTGAACGGCTTTGTACCTTAGCACCGTTTGCAAGTTCGAGGGTGATCAGATCTGAGCTAGCACTTGGCGCGATAATTTTTGCAGCTCTTTGATTGTCCATAATATCCACTTCATATGCTTTGACATGCTCTTCTAAACTGGCTACCAATTGTGGTCCTTGAGTGGCTTTGACCGAAATAAAATTTTCAATTGCCATCGTATCTTGCACTTGGCCACCAAAGCGTTCGGCAATGATGCCAGTTTTAATGCCTTTACGAGCGCCATAAATTGCTGCCGACGCTCCTGCAGGCCCACCACCAACCACTAAAAAGTCAAATGCTTGTTTTTCATTGATTGCATCGGCTTGGCGCTGCTCGGCATTGTTATCAATTTTATTTAATATCTCGCTTAAGCTAATACGACCTTGAGAAAACAGCTCACCATTGAGATAAACCGATGGTACGGCGAGAATATCGCGGCGATGTACTTCCTCTGAAAATAGCGCACCGTCAATCATGACATTGCTAATGTTAGGATTAATCGCCGATAACATATTAAGCGCTTGTACGACGTCGGGGCAGTTTTGACAGCTCAAAGAAACATAACTTTCAAACTGATAGTGGCCAGATAAGTGACGAACTTGCTCAATGACATCGTCAGCTAATTTTATTGGATGACCACCGCTGTGCAATAGAGCAAGCACTAATGAGGTAAACTCGTGCCCCATGGGAACTCCGGCAAAACGAATTTGGCTTTGACGTTCCACCGATTTTACCAGCATTGATGGTACGCGTTCATTCGATTCTGTGCCGCCTAAATATTCAGTCAAGGATATTAGCGGAGACATAGCGCTTATTTCAGTCGCTAAGTCTTTTAATTCTTTTGATTTAGGGCCGTTATCTAAAAATATAGAAAGCTCAACGGCTGATTGTAATTGTTGCAGATAAGTGTGTAGTTGTTGTTTTAAATTTGCGTCTAACATGTTGAATTACCTTTCTTTATTAAGTAAATAATAGCGAAGAACGTAGGCCTTACGCTAAGCGCGAGTTAGCTTGCTATTAGCGTAAGGTAAGGTTCATGGCGTTTAGATTTTGCCAACAAGGTCTAACGAAGGCGCTAAGGTTGCTTCACCTGGTTGCCATGCAGCAGGACACACTTCGCCGTCATGCGATGCCACATATTGCGCTGCTTGGATTTTACGTACCAGTTCGGCAGCAGAGCGGCCAATACCTAAGTCGTGAATTTCGGCAATTTTAATTTCACCTTCTGGATTGACCACAAATGTACCGCGTAACGCAAGACCGTCTTTTTCGATCATCACGCCGAAGTTGCGCGTAATTGTGCCGGTTGGATCGCCAATCATTGGGTAGTTGATTTTATTGATGGTGTCAGAGCTGTCGTGCCACGCTTTGTGGGTAAAATGCGTGTCCGTTGAAACTGAATATACTTCTACGCCCATTTCTTGTAGTTGCGCATAATGATCGGCTAAGTCACCTAATTCTGTTGGGCAAACAAAGGTAAAGTCAGCAGGGTAGAAGAAAAATACTGACCATTTGCCGGCGACATCTTTTTCATTTACTTCTACGAACTCACCATTGTGAAATGCAGTTGCTTGAAAAGGTAAAATTTTGCTGTTGATATTTGATTGATTCATAATGAACTCCGTTTTGTTGTTTAGGTTTTGTTTAGTTTTGTTTAACTTGGGTTCATCATAGAGAATTATTTTTAATAGATTAAATTGGTTGTTTTTATCGGTTTGATAGGTTTCAGCTATTAAATGGCTGATGGATATAAAATGACGCAATTCTAAGATAAAGCTATGTATAATAAGCTTAGTGATAGAATTGAAAGAAGACGCTTGTAATGTGTGAATTGTTAGCCATGAGTGCCAATGTGCCAACTGACATTTGTTTTAGCTTTAGTGGTTTGATGCAGCGAGGAGGAAACACTGGGCCTCATAAAGATGGCTGGGGGATCACCTTTTACGAAGGTAAAGGTTGTCGTAGTTTTAAAGATCCACAACCAAGTGCTCATTCGCCAATCGCCGAGTTAGTCACGCAATATCCGATCAAGAGTGAAGCGGTGATCTGTCATATTCGTCAGGCAAATTCAGGTGCGGTATGCTTAGAAAATACCCATCCTTTCACCCGTCAATTATGGGGAAAGAATTGGACGTATGCGCATAATGGTCAATTGCAAAATTTTGTCACGGCGCTACCAGTAAAATATCATATTCCGATCGGTACAACAGACAGCGAACATGCATTTTGCTGGCTGCTTGATCAGTTACATTTGAAATTTGGTCAGCAGGCACCAGATCGAAAAGCGTTATTTAGTTATTTAGCAAGCTTAAGTGAAAAAATTAATACCCTTGGAGTATTTAATGCCATTATTTCCGATGGTGATAGTCTCTTTGCATTTTGCTCTAATAATTTACACTGGATCACTAGGCGAGCACCGTTTGGAGAAGCGAGCTTAATTGATGCAGAGATGGTGGTTGATTTTCATAAAGAAACCACAGATAACGATGTTGTTACTGTTATAGCAACCCAACCATTAACGGATGATGAAACTTGGCAAAAAATGTCGGCAGGACAATGGCAATTGTTTGCACTAGGTGAAGTCGTCGATGGTGGTCAAACGGAAACTTGCCTTAAAGAATAGCTAAGTTAGTTATTTTTCAGGGCTAGCCTGTTCGCGCTTGGTCTTGTCATCTATGGTATATTTGCTGAGTTGGGCTTCAAATTGCTCAACGCCTGATTTAACTTGATATAACTTAACCAGTAGGTAGTTAAGTTCAGGGGCAAACCAGGCATAGGTTGTACGTTTTTTCTCGACAACTTCACGCTTAAGTTTAACGGTTTTAACTAAACCAAAAGGCAGCATAATTTCTTCTTCGCCATCATATTGGTATACGTTATTACTGATTTTTCCAGAGGTACTGATCACTGGATAGACAAAAAGCTTTTGCTCTGGATTGCTGATCAGATTTATGCGATTTTGTAAATGATAGCTGAGTTTATCTTGAATATTGTTAGGAAATTCAATATCTAGTTCTTTGTTCTTTTTAACATCTACCGCTTTGTTTTGTTTGACGTCATATCGCCACTCATAAAACTTGTCTTTACCAGTACCTTCGCGCTTGTAGACATAATGGTGCGGGATGACATGGTTGTTTTCTATGGTTATTAATGAAGATTCACTGCGGATGTCTGAAAAAATCAGCCATTCAATATCGGTATTATAACTGTATTGGATTTGTCCATTATCTAAATAAGACAGTTTTCTAATGCCTTTACCTACCGATGATGATTTGTGCAAAATAGTATATTCTGCAGTAAAAGGAGCAATCACTACGTTTTTGTTGATTTGTTCAGCAGATGCGATATTAAAAAAGCTAACAATTAACAGCCAACAAAAACACAGTGATTTATTCATACAGTATCCTATTTTATACGTGGTTTACGCGTTATTATTCTTCGTTTGCATATCCATCGACAGGCAGGGATATGCCATCTAAAATGACATTGTCATCTTGCATTTTCAAACGACCTGAGCAGAACCATTTTACCACCAGAGGGTAAATTCTGTGCTCTTGCTGATGAATTCTACTCGCAAGGATCTCGGCGTCATCTTCTTCAAATATTGGCACTTTAGCTTGCAAGATAACAGGGCCACCATCAAGTTCTTCTGTAACAAAATGTACGCTGACACCATGCTCAGTATCACCCGCATCAATCGCGCGTTGATGCGTGTTTAATCCTTGGTACTTAGGTAATAAAGAAGGGTGAATGTTCAATAATTTTCCAGAAAAATGTTGGACAAACGCTGGCGTTAAAATGCGCATAAAGCCAGCGAGTACGACAAGATCTGCATGATAGCTATCAATTTTTTCAATTAACGCTTGATCATATTGCTCACGACTATCGAATGCTTTGTGAGACAGCACGTGATTATCTATGGCTTCGTTAGCTGCGCGGGTTAATCCATAAGCATCTGCTTTATTTGAAATAACGGCGACAACTTCTCCAGGGTAATCAGGTAATTTGCAGGCATCAATAATTGCCTGCAAATTTGAACCACTGCCGGAGATCAATACTACAATACGGCGAGTTGTCATCATATTAACCTTGATTGATCACCACTTGTTCAGCACCATCTTGCATGTCAACAATCTCACCGATATGCCAAGCGTTTTCACCATTTTGGCTCAAAATTGCTAAACTTTGCGCTACTTGATCGGCAGGAACTGCGATGATCATACCGACGCCACAGTTAAACGTGCGATACATTTCATGTGTGGTGATATTACCATTTTCTTGTAACCAGTTGAAAATGGCTGGCCATTGCCAACTGTCACCATTAATAACGGCTTGAGCACTTGCTGGTAATACACGAGGAATGTTTTCCCAAAAACCACCACCAGTGATATGAGATAATGCGTGAACATCAACTTCTTTTAATAATGCCAACACAGATTTTACGTAGATTTTGGTTGGCTCAATTAAGTGATCTGCTAATGATTTACCTTCTAATAACTCGTTAGTGTCTGTGTTGTTTACTTCTAACACTTTACGGATCAATGAGTAACCATTTGAATGTGCGCCTGAAGAGCCTAATGCGATTAATTGATCGCCCGCGGTAACCTTACTGCCATCAAGCAATCGAGACTTTTCAGCAACACCGACACAAAAACCAGCGATATCATAGTCGCCTTGATGATACATACCAGGCATTTCAGCAGTTTCACCACCAACGAGTGCACAACCAGACTGCACACAACCTTCGGCAATACCGGCAACAACCGCTGAGGCAACGTCTACATCTAATTTAGCCGTTGCATAATAATCTATGAAAAATAACGGTTCAGCACCTTGCACAATAAGATCGTTGACGCACATGGCTACTAAGTCGATACCAACGGTATCATGCTTTTCTAAATCAATCGCTAAGCGAAGTTTTGTCCCAACGCCATCAGTTCCAGCGACTAATACTGGCTCTTTATACCCTGTAGGAAGCTGGCAAACGGAGCCAAAACCACCTAAGCCACCCATAACTTCTGGGCGAGTTGTTCGTTTAACCGCACCCTTAATGTTCTCTACAAGTGCGTTACCTGCATCAATATCAACACCTGCGTCTTTGTAGCTTAGAGACTGTTTATCTTCACTCACGGGGAACCTCTATTTGTTACCGTTATTTGTTATGACCAGTAAAATAGCTATTGGCCAATTATAAAAGCGCATATTCTACCAGCGCAAAAGGCCGGTGAAAATCTTTAAAGGTAATTATTTTATTTAAATTATTTTTAGTGACTAAATTACCAAAGAGTTATGATAATATTCCCCGTATGGAAAGATTATCTTTAACGAGTATCATGAGATATTGGCTTGTTTTTATTGTTGTTTTATTGGCTAGCTTGATTCAGTCATCAGTCTTAGCAATAGAAGTAAAAGATTTGTATGTAGCCAAGGTTGAGGTGGCATCGCAAAGTAAAAAAGACCGTGATAGTGCGTTAAAGCAAGCCTTGCAATCGGTTCTAGTAAAAGTTGGTGGTCAAAAAAGTGTATTGACGCATCCCGATATTCGTTCGCAGCTCAACAGTTATCAGCGCTTTGTCACTAATTACCGTTATGAGAAAGATAATGGTCAGCAGTTTTTGCGAGCCAGTTTTGATCAAGCAAAAATCAATCAAGTCTTTGTTGATGCAAATTTACCGATTTGGGGGAGTTTACGACCACAAGTTGTGCTCTGGATGATCAATGAGCAGGGATTAGTGCGAGAAATTATTACTGCTGAAAATACATCATCATTAGTTAACACAGTGAGTAATTTTTCAGAGCAACGTGGGTTACCTATTGTGTTGCCTCAAGCACAAACCTTGGTTGATAACGTCAGTGCATCAGATGTCTGGGGGCGTTTTAAAGGACCTATTTTTACTACCTCAGCGCAATTTTACCCTGAAGCCATTTTGATCATCAGAATTTCAGATAATACCTTGTTATCTGAAGAGCAGATACAGATATCTCAGCAATGTCAGTTATTATGTCAGCCCGCTATCGCCTTGGATTGGAGCTATATTTCAACCGCAAATAATGATGCTACTCAGCAATTTAGTCAGCGTTATTATGGGAGCGACCGTGATAATTTATTGAATGAAGCGTTAGGGGATATCACTGAAGATATCTATCAACGTTATGCATTAACGACTGACGAAAATAATCAGTTTGAGTTAGACGTTGCCAATGTCGATTCGCTGGCTCGTTATGTGCAGATAAGTGACTTTTTACAACAGTTGTCTGCGGTACAGTCAGTGAAACTTATTCATGCTTCTGGCACTAAGCGTCGCTTTAGTTTAACGCTATTAGGTTCAAAACAATCACTGTTAGCGTCATTAAAACTTAGCAAGATGCTCAAACAGTATATTGACCCACTTGCTCCCGTTGTTGAAAATGATGTACCAGTATTTTATTGGGAGCAGCAGTGAGTAATACTTCTCAACTGACTTTGTCTGTGCAATTACCAGATGATGAAACGTTTTTAAGCTATCAAAGTGTGACCAATCAAACGGTTGCAGAGTTGCTAAAGGCGTTTATCGATTCTGGTGTTAAATGTGCTGGGCAACAGCTAGTGGAGCGCGTCAGTGGTTTTTATTTGTTTGGTTTAACTGGGGTTGGTAAAACACATTTACTGCATGCTAGTTGTGCTTATGCGCATGAGTTAGGGATGTCATCGGTATGCTTATCATTTTCAGAGCTTCAACACCTATCGGTTGAAGTATTGGATGGTTTAGAAAATATTGATTTGATTTGTCTCGATGATGTTCAACTGATTGCTGAGCATGCTCAATGGCAGCAGGCCATATTTGACTTGTACAATCGCGTGCTTGAATCGAATAAGCAGATCATTATTGCTGGCAATAAAAGCGTCAATGAACTGGCATTAACGCTTGCTGACTTGCGTTCTCGCCTGACCTGGGGCTATGTTGAACAAGTAAAACCGTTATCTGATGAAGAAAAATTGATTGCCATACAGTTTAGGGCGCAACAGCGCGGGTTATTATTATCTGATGAAGTGGCTCGCTTTTTAATGACTCGTTTATCTCGGGACATGAGCAGTTTATTAGCGGCGTTAGATAAATTAGATAAAGCGTCAATCAGAGAGCAGCGAAAAATTACCATTCCCTTTATTAAGCATGTTTTATTTGAGCAATAAGTAAAACAACGCATAGACAAGCTATATGTTCTTTATAATATGTTCGCAGGCGTTATCTGCTAGCTAGAGAAAATCTATTAATACTTAGACCTGTAGAGACAAAAAAGAGGTGAGCGTTAAAACACAGTCACCTCTAGTTAGCATCTTTAATCGACGGATTATTTTTCTTTTAGCTTCTTCAAGCCAAGTCCTAATTCTTGCCCACGATACTTAGCGTAATAAGTGCCGGAAATAAACATCATAGTGGTAAACAGCAACTCAAGACTTGCCCAAACCCTGTCTTCAGGTGACACCCATAATGTGGTTAAACTATGCAAAAAATAAATCATAATAACAAAGTTAGACCAAGCATAAGTATAGGGATTTCCTTGTAGCAATCCTTTTAACGGAAACAACAAGGGCAGGGTGAACAGCACTAAGGTTAATACGGGTGATAATGCACTGGTTGGATTAAGCACAAGTAACCACAGCGGCATAAACAATAATAACGAAAAATAGCCAGTTAATGCGATTTTTCGATGAGTTGAGGTCGAGAAAATTCTTTTCATCTAAATATAATCTTAGTTAAAAAGTGCAAGGACATTTTCAGGGGGACGACCAATTACCGCTTTATCGCCTTTGACAACGATTGGACGCTCGATCAATTTTGGCGTGTTTACCATGGCATTAATTAATGTTTCATCGTCAGCACCTGTTAAGTTTTGTGCTTTAAATTCATCTTCTTTGGTGCGCATCATGTCAATAGGAGAAACCGATAAATAACTTAGCAATGTCGTGATGTCTTGTTTTGTTAACGGTGTCTTCAAATAGTCAACTATGGTTACCGGCTGATTGTTTTCTTCAATCAAGGCTAAAGTTTGTCGGCTCTTTGAACAACGAGGATTATGATAAATGGTTAACATACTTAATTCTTACTCTTTGGTTTTAGTTAAAAATGATGAGATTAGTTCAGTCGTTTCAGTTTTTCTTCCTGATCTTGTAACTGAATGATCCTTGCCTTAATGCGTTTTTTAATTAATGGTTTATCTTTCGCAAAGTTAATACTGGTTTGCAGTTCGTCAACAGCTCTGGAATAAGCACCTAATAGGGCAAACACTTCTGCTTTGCTCGCATGCATCATCGCCATATCATGTTGTTTTTGGTAGGCTGTCGTCAATAAATCATTAGCAATAAAATTATCTTTACTTAGTAATAAAAAGTCCTGAAGTACCACAACCGCTTGTTGATATTTCTCGGCTTCAATTAACGCATTGGCATAGTTTAGCGCAACAACCTGATTGTTTGGCATTAACAATTCTACTTCCCTTAACATAGACAGAGCTTTATCGATTTTTTTGTTACTGATATAGGTATCAGTGAGCACATCAATGTAAAACAGATTGTTTTTATCTTCACGTAAAAGCGCAGTGAGTATCTCTTCTGCCTTGTCATACGCTTTATTTTCAAAATATGAAATGGCTAAGCCATATTGTGCGGCGGCAAGATAAGCATATTGCTGTTTTTCTATCTTACGGGTAAAAAGCTTAATATTATCTTCGGCGTTTCCTTCATAACGCGTTTGGATACGCGTTTTCGCCAGTTCAAATGGTAAACTTGGACGGATACTCACGGGCTTAAAGTTTTGTGCTCGTATTCTCGCATCAGAAATACGCGACTCAGGCATTGGATGGGTTAATAACATTGCCGGCGGCTTACTAACATAACGATATTTTTCGGCCATTTTACCAAAAAAGTTTGGTGCGCCCATAGGATCAAAACCACTATTGGCGAGCAGTTGAATACCCACACGGTCCGCTTCTTTTTCATTGCCTCTGGTGTAATTAATGCCCGCCTGTTGAGAAGCCGCCATGCTAGTGCTTAACGCCGCCATACCAACAGTAGGGTTGATTAAGGTTAATAGCACGCCGGAGATCATGCCTGCTGTGGTTAATGGTTGGTTTCTTGCCTGCGCTTCGAGTCTGCGAGCTAAATGACGTTGCGTGACGTGTGAAATCTCATGGGCAATAACTGAGGCAAGTTCACTTTCGGTTTCGGCTAGCGAGAGTAATCCACTGTGTATACCAATATGACCACCAAAGAATGCGAACGCGTTTAATTCTTTCTTATTTAACAGAAAAAACTCAAAGCTATAGTTAACATCTTGGGCATTACGCACCATACGATTACCCAAGTCATTGATATATTCGTTGAGCACAGGATCATTAATTATCGGTTGGCTGGCGCGCAATTGTCGCATCATGGCATCGCCAATTTGCCGCTCTTTATCAATTGATAAGACGCTTGCTCCTGCGGCACCAATTTCGGGAAGTTTATTTTTATTATCATCCTTTGCATAACTCGCAGATGATGCAAGGAACAAAGTAATTGTGACGGAAGATATAAAAGACGCTAATTTGATCAAATAGTTATTCTGCATTTTAGTTAGTAAGGTTGTGTTAGTCAGAGGTATCGTGCAAATTTTTCCGATGCGCTATCTCGCGACAAAATTCTGCAAGGCTGTAACCTTTGATGTCAACAATATCAAATGATTCACTTAAAATCTGAATTAATTGTTCAACCTTTAAATGTGCATACTTAATTAATGCCAGATCGGCCTGATCACCACCGCGAAACGCATATAAAATAAACGAAATAATATTGTTGACTCGAAATAACATTTGCATCGATTCGGGAACCCAATTGATAAAAGGACATTGTGGATTGTTTATCGAGCCGGTGTGCAGTGCCTCTCCATTAACAATGGGCAGGCAATGTAACTCATAATGATGCTCGTCATAGATATGTTTTAATAGAATTTTAGGTTTACTCTTTACCTGAATATTACCAAGTTTGTCATGAAACCCCTGTAATAGCTGCAGGTTCCAATGGTTTCTATCGAGGAGAAGTTTATACGCGTTATCGAAACCATGGGTTAATGTACCATCAAGCTCACTAACCGAACTAAATGCCATATTAAATATTGCCGGAACATCTCCCCAGGTAAGCTTTTTTTTGTACGCGCTGATTTCTTTTAAATCTGCTTGTGCTGATAAGCTGTTCATAGCATTGGCAACTCGTTTGCATTTAAATAAAAATAAAGTCGATAACCTTGTTGTAATCAATTGTCGCAGAATAGATAATTAAACAAAAGGGCTGATAGTAATTTCTTTATGATTTATCAATATGACGCCACTAAAGATAAGTGTCCGTTACCTTTAGTTAAAATGCGTCTTATGTTAAAAAAAATGACTGATGAAGATAGCTGTATTATCAGCATTGCAGATGAAGGTTCAAAGTCAGACATTCCTAAATATTTACAAGAAAAAGGTTTTCAATATTCGGTAAGACAACTGCCATCATCGGTGATTGAATTACATATCAAACAGGTAAGTGATTAAATGGTTTCGTTCTTTTTCGAGTGGTACAAGCAAAAGTTTTCCGACCCCAATGCGGTAACCTTAGTGGTTATTTTATTGCTGGCATTTTTGTCTATTTATTTTTTAAGTGGCTTGTTAATGCCAGTGTTTGTCGCTATTGCGATTTCGTTTTTACTCGACTTACCGGTTAATCGATTAGGCCAATATGGCTTATCACGAAGAGCGTCAACCGTGATTGTTGTCACTGCATTTATTAGTGTTGCTTTACTGGCTATGCTTGGCTTAATGCCGATTATTTGGCAGCAAAGTAGCAATTTACTGCAAGAAGTGCCAGCGATGGTGACGCAAGGTAAAAGTTATTTATTAACCCTGCCTGAAAAATATCCTGAATTTGTGCAAACCGAGCAAATTACCTTAGTCATTAATTCTGTAAACGATAAGTTTATCGAATGGGGGCAAGTTGCATTAAAAGCATCTTTAAATTCTATTTCAGATATCGTCGCATTATTGATTTACTTTATTTTGGTGCCTTTGATGGTGTTTTTCTTTTTAAAAGATAAGAAAGAATTGCTCGCCAGTTTTGCGTCTTTCTTGCCAAAAGAGCGCCGTATGGCGAGTCAGGTTGGTGAGGAAATGAATTTGCAAATCATGAATTATATTCGTGGCAAAGTGGTCGAAATTCTCATCATAGGCACAGTCTCAACCATAGCTTTTATCATCTTGGGACTCAATTATGCGGTATTGCTTGGTGTGTTAGTTGGATTGTCGGTACTTGTGCCTTACGTCGGCGCTACCATAGTGACTTTTCCTGTAGTCTTGGTAGCGTTATTTCAATGGGGCACCAGTGCTGAATTTGGTTACGTGATGATAGCGTACGGAATTATTCAAGCACTCGATGGTAATTTATTAGTTCCATTGTTATTTTCTGAGGCAGTTAATTTACACCCAGTGACAATTATCATTGCAGTGATCTTGTTTGGTGGTTTATGGGGATTTTGGGGCGTTTTCTTTGCGATTCCTTTAGCAACCTTAGTTAAGGCGGTATTAAATGCCTGGTCAACAACGACTGAAGCGAATATTGGTGAGGCAGAATAAATAATGCCACAGTGATTAATGACTGTGGCATATCTAGGCTACCAATAAAGTATATCGCGAATTTATCTCATAGGGTATGTGTCGATCAGGCGGTTAACTCAGTAATGACGTCAAGCACCACTTGATGATGATCTTTCGTTTTAAATTTATTAAAGACATGGGCTATCTTACCGTCTAAGCCGATCAAAAAACTTAAGCGATGAATACCGTCATATTCTCTGCCCATAAATTTCTTTAATCCCCATACGCCAAATGCATCAGCAACTTTATGGTCAACATCAGAGAGTAACGTGAAGTTAAGCTCATCTCGCTGACAAAATTTAGCAAGACGTTTAGGTTCGTCAGGGCTAATACCAAAAACAACCGTATTAAGCTTGGCTAACTGGGCTTTACTGTCACGTAGTCCTTGCGCTTGCACTGTGCAACCAGGTGTCATTGCTTTAGGATAGAAATATACAAGTACATAATTTTTACCAATATAATCAGCTAATTGTACGGTATTTTCGTTTTCGTCTAATAATGAAAATAACGGCGCTGAGTCGCCAACGTTCAATGTGTTCATAAGATACCTTTAAATTAAATTTGAGTTACATTTAGTAATACGACCTTGTACATCAATTTGTTCACACAATTCAAAATAGTCTTTTTCTAACTGTTCTATTGACGTATCTTCGGTTAACGCGATGCGAATGCTGGCGCTACTTTGGTTGGTTTGTGGATCTGTTTCTGATTTTAATGAGGATATATCTATGTTACGGGCGGCAAAAAAAGCTGTGAGTGCTTTTAATATGCCGGGTTGATCGATTCCCGCGTACTCGACTAAATAATGATTAACAAAATCTTGTACTTTATAACCAGACGTGCGTTTCATCATGGTAATGAGCTCACGTTTTATCGCGACGGCGGGCAATTTGCTTTCAAGTTGACTAATCGCTTTTGGACTTCCTTTTAGCAACATGATCATGGTAAATTCAAGACCAAATATTGCCATTCTACTGTCTACAATATTGCAGCCGCACTCGCTGGCGAGCTTTGTTAAGCTGCTTACACTCCCTGTTCTATCAGCTCCCATAACAGTAAGAACGAGATATTGTGACATTCTCTAACCTTTATTGCTCTAGAAAAAGGGCGATATTGTAGCCCAATTAAACCAAGATAGCATTAGCAATTATTCTTGTGTTTGTTTATATGGACAAGTACCATGTAGCGCATCGAAAAGATAACGAGTGTGAACTTTATTTAAGATAAAGCGTCTATTTATCCACTTGATAAAATCATAATAATTTCAAAATTGAAATTTTCATAAGAAAAAAGATTCAGATGTTATCCGCGGGAGTTTGAATGAATCGTAAGAGTTTTTATTTTTCGTTGCTCAGCATTGCTGTGGCAAGTTGTAGTTCGGTAAGTAATAAACAAGCAAGTGGTAGCTTCGACTATGCAAGTCAACAAGAAGTAAAACCACTGACTATACCAGCCGGATTACAGGCTCCTAAACAACAGAAAGATTTTTTTATTACTAATGAGATTAATCATCAAGGTCCTGTCGGCGTAAATGTTGATGTTAGGGCACCATCGTTAGTCTTACCTATCGCTACAGGCACCAGAGCCGAGTCGAATAACGCTGAAGCTAAAATTTGGTTTGATAAAGTACTTGAAGACGGAGAGTTAGAATCATTTATTCGCCAAGCCTTGGAAGAGCAACTAGCATCTGACGGCGTGGGAATGGATGTTATTGATGCCGAAAATAAAATCTATGAGTCGCAATGGTATAACAAAGAAAAAGCGACGGGCTTTTGGTTGTTTGAAGAAGTTGAATCAACAGAAAGTCTGCGCTTTAGATATCAACTTGAAACTAAACCTCATGGACGTAGCGTCGCGCTTCATGTATCACTTGTTGATTACATGAAAACTGATCAATCAGGTGCGTCAAAAAGTATGGATCTCATCGATAAGCAAAGAGCTGAAATGGCGATGTTAAATGAGGTTATTGCGCAGGTAGATTATAAATACCGTAAACATCAACGTGAAAATCATTTAATGCGGGCTAACCAACAATTAGTCAATATTGGAGAAAATAGCGGTAAAAACGCCGCATATATTGTAGAAATGGAACTAGAATCACTATGGCCAAATATGCAAATTTTCTTCGAAAACTATGGTTTTACCGTTGCAGATCTTAACGAGACTAAGAAGATCTATTACGTTGATTTTGTTAAACCAGATGTGAGCTTGTGGGATACACTGTGGGGTGATGAAAAGCCGATCATCGACCTTGAAGA
>JBNKXM010000011.1:0-15333 GCA_050300315.1 Thalassotalea sp.
AAAGCTTCTCGCTCGGGTAAAGTAGTAATACACTCCGACAGCGCTTTTTTAAAGATGACTTGTTCGATATCTTGATATGGATCATTTATGTTCTTATCTTCGAAACTCTGAACAACATCTTCACTAACACCTAAGTCGTCAATACCGATAATTTTACCAGAACTAACTTCATTAAGAATATGATGGTACTCATTGAGCGAAATATCAAGTTTTTCAGCTACTTCAATATCAGTAACATCTCTGCCAAGTTCATTCTCTAATGATTTAATTGCGTCACTGATCATTCGACTATTTTTATGCACCGAGCGCGGAGTCCAATCTCCTCGGCGGATTTCATCAAGCATAGCACCACGAATGCGAATACCAGCAAAGGTTTCAAAGCTTGCACCTTTAGTTGCATCAAAATTATTTGCGGCTTCAAGTAAACCTATCATGCCTGACTGAATAAGATCGTCAACAATCACACTGGCGGGAAGTCGAGCCAATAAATGGTAGGCAATGCGTTTTACTAAAACAGTGTGCTGTTCAAGTAATGCACTTTTATCAATTGCTACATTGTATGTATTAGCTTTTACCAAAATAGTCCGCTCTTTTGACTAGTTCTCTAATAATTGCTCGATAAAAAACTCCAGATGACCTGAAGGATGATGTGGTACAGGCCATTTAGCAATGCTAGTTGCTAAGGCCTTAAAAGCCTTAGCCGCAGGAGAGTCAGGAAATGCCTCGACTATTGCTTGTTGTTTACGAACAGATTTTCTAATATTTTCATCGTACGGGATAACGCCAACTAACTCTAGCGCTACATCTAGAAATCTATCAGATACTTTTGACAGTTTAGCAAATAACTGTTGCCCTTCCCTCGGGCTTCTCACCATATTAGCAACCACTTTAAATTTAAAGATGTTGTGATCACGACTTAATAATTTCATTAACGCATAACAGTCGGTAATCGAGGTAGGTTCATCACAGACAACTAAAAGTACATCTTGGGCAGCTCGAGCAAAGCTTAGTACCATGTCTGAAATACCTGCTGCAGTATCGACAATTAACACATCGAAAGCGGTACGCATATCGCTAAATGCTCTTATCAAGCCTGCGTGTTCAGATGGCGTTAAATCCACCATAGATTGGGTGCCAGAGGTTGCTGGAATGATTTTTATCCCTGCGGGACCTTCGATAATGATATCGTCTAATTCACATTCGCCAGATAACACATGTGATAGATTACGTTGTACTCTTAGACCAAGCATTACATCAACATTAGCTAAACCTAAATCGGCATCGAGTACTAAGACTCTTTTACCTTGCTGTGCTAATGCGATTGAAGTATTTAATGAAACATTGGTTTTACCGACACCACCTTTACCACCAGAAACTGCTATGACTTTTATATGATTATTTTGTTGCATTTTTCGTAAGCCACTTGCCTGATCTATCATTTACTTCACTCTACTTAATATCGATTCATATCACATACCTACTGCATAGGATGTTGGCATGGGACGCAATGATTCCTGACGATTTAGTTTTGCAGACAATCTATCTGCAAGCGTAACTAACTTTTCAGTATTTGCAACCTTAATGTCTTCAGGAACTCTTTGTCCGTCAGTAAGATAACCTATTGGTAAACCATTTTGAATAGAAGTTGCAATAATTTCACCAACGCTCAAACTTTCATCGAGTTTGGTATAAATACAACCCGCCAATGGTACTTTTTTAAAGCGTTCGACATTTTCTTGCATTACCCGTTGCTGTGCATTTGCGGCTAACACCAAATAATTACGGATTCTAACACGAGAATTTGTGATCAAGGTAGCCAAGTGTTCAGCTAAACGCATGTCTCGCTGTCCCATACCCGCCGTATCGATAAGCACCAGTTTTTTATTAGAAAATTGTTGCAACAATGTTTCTAATGCCGCGCCATCTTTTGCCAACTTCACTTGGCAACCAATAATGCGGCCATAGGTTGATAATTGTTCAAATCCGGCGATACGATAGCTGTCAGTAGAGATCATCGCTACTTGGTCGGCACCATGAATTTGCGCAAAGCGCGCGGCAAGTTTAGCCACGGTAGTTGTTTTACCGACACCTGTTGGTCCAACCAAAGAGACAACGCCACCTCGATGGATAATATCATTATTTGTGGTATGTAGTTGCTGTGCTAATAAATGCTTAGCTTCTTGCCATGCCTGTTGTTCATTGTGCTGAGCAGGAATGCAGCTGGCAATATGATCGGCCACTTGCTCGGTTAAACCTAAACCAAGTAAACGATTCATTAATAACGCTTTAGCAGGATCTTTTTGCGCCATGTCTTGCCACATTAAACCCGAAATTTGATGCTCTAATAATTGTCGCATCGATAACATTTCTTGGCGCATTTGTTCAAGTTCCGCACTATAAGTAACCGAAGCTTGCTGGACATTTGCTGACTGTTGCTCTTGTGCCATCACAGGTACAGATTCATTCGCTTGAGCCGATGAAGGCATAGTGCTTTGCATATCATTTGCAGCACTTGTTAACCTGCCTTGCTCTAAACGATCGGTAAAATCTTTTAATTGTTGCTCTAAATCTTGCTCTTGCTTGCTAGCCGCAGACATCTGAGGCACTGAATTTATAGGCGATGTAGCTTGTTGCTGATCTAATTTTGCCTGACGCTGTAACAGAGCAGATAAACTATCTGCAGGCGCGGACGCGTTTTGCTCAGTGATATTCGTTATTGGTCGACTGGCAATAGAGACAATATCATTATCAATATCGCGGCTATCAGCAATACTCTCTGAGATGCTAGTTTGTGGAGCTTTCATTTGCTCACTTGTTGATGTCACCTGTTGAGCATAATCAACTGCCGCCATTAATTCGACGCCCTCAGGGATCTTTTTATTGGACATGATCACGGCATCAGCACCTAATTCAAACTTAATTTGCTCTAACGCTGATCTCATATCTTTTGCAACAAAACGTCTAATTTTCACGTGAACCCCTTACCGAATACTTAACGGTATTTATATTTCCAATATCATTAATGCAAAGTAACGATTACTGACCTATAGAGCTGACAATCTTAATTTGTTTGTCATCTGGAATTTCTTGATAAGAAATTACTCTTAAGCCTGGTATGGTGTATTTAACAAACTTAGCTAACACACTTCTTAATATGCCTGAGGTTAATAAGATTGGCGTTTCCCCTGCCAATTCTTGTTGTTGCGCCCCATCATTAAGTGATTTCTGCAAGCGTTCAGCTAAACCAGGTTCAATACCTGCACCATCGTCTCCAGCCATTTGCATTGACTGGTGCAACATTTGTTCCAATTCAGGTGACAAAGTTATGACAGGTACTTCATTCTCAGAGCCAACAAGCTCTTGCACGATAAATTTACGTAATGTGATTCGTACTGCGGCAGTTAAAACTTCAGGGTCTTGGCTGCGAGGGCCGTATTCAACTAGTGTTTGAACAATACTGCGCATATCCCTAACGGCGACACCTTCGTTCATTAAGTTCTGTAACACTTTAACAACCGTTCCTAAGGTCAAGACATCAGGTATCAAGCCTTCAACCAGTTTCGGATAATTTTTACCTAACATATCTAATAAGTTTTGTACTTCTTCGTGTCCTAGCAACTGCGCCGCATTATTAGTTAACACTTGGCTTAAATGCGTTGCCAACACAGTAGCAGAATCAACGACGGTGTAACCAAGCGCTTGTGCTTGCTCTCGTTGTGATTGGTTGATCCAAACAGCGTCTAAACCAAATGCGGGATCTTTAGTCGCTATACCATCAAGCTTACCGTAGACTTGCCCTGGATTGATGGCTAAGTCATGATCGTGACGGATCTCAGCTTCGCCAACCGTCACTCCCATTAATGAGATTTGATAAGAATTTGGATCTAAGTCTAAGTTATCGCGAATATGGACTGCAGGCACCAAGAAACCAAATTCTTGTGATAATTTTTTTCTCACCCCTTTAATACGATTAAGCAATTCGCCGCCTTGTGCTTTATCAACCAGCGGGATCAAACGATAGCCAATTTCTAATCCAACGATGTCGACATGATTAACATCATCCCAGCCTAAATCTTTCACTTCAGATTCCTGCTGTTTACTTTCAACTTTCGCTTGTTCTAATGTTTTAGCCTCTTCTACTGCTTTCGCTAGTTTATACTTACTACCAAGAAATGCACCGCCAGCAATCAGCAAGGCAAACAGTAAAAACGCAATATGCGGCATACCTGGGATAATCCCCATGATAAACATCACACCTGCAGCTATGTACAGAGATTTTTCTTGGCCAAGTTGTGAGCTAACCTGCGAGCCCATGTCTTGGCTGGTATTTTGACGCGTAACAACAATCGCAGTACCAACAGAGAGCAATAACCCAGGAATTTGGGCAACTAAACCGTCACCAATAGTTAATAAGGTATAAATTTCTACTGCATTATCAAATGACAGATCGTGTTGCACCATACCTATGACTAAACCACCAATAATATTGATGAATAAAATCAAGATCCCTGCAATTGCATCCCCTTTAACAAATTTACTGGCACCGTCCATTGAACCGTAGAAATCTGCTTCGTTGGTCACTTCAATACGACGTTCCCGCGCTTGCTCTGCATTGATAAAGCCGGCGTTCAAGTCGGCGTCAATCGCCATCTGCTTACCCGGCATAGCGTCTAAGGTAAAACGTGCCGTTACTTCTGAGATACGACCCGCACCTTTGGTGACAACCATGAAGTTGATGATCATCAGGATAAGGAATACCACTAAACCAACGGCATAGTTACCACCGATAACCACGCTACCAAATGCCTCGATAACGTTACCAGCCGCGTTGCCCCCTTCATGACCTTTCAGCAAAACCACACGCGTTGAAGCAACGTTAAGTGCAAGACGTAAAATAGTGGCAATTAATAACACCGCAGGAAAAGAGCCAAACTCGAGTGGTTTTAAGGTATAAACGGTGATCAGTAACACCACGAGAGAGAGTGCGATATTAAAAGAAAATAAGATGTCGAGTAAGAACGCTGGCATGGGTAATACCACCATACCTAACGCCGCCATCACTAAAGCCGGTGTACCTAGCCCAGAAAGCAAAGAAAAATTCTTTTGTTTGATTTGATTTAAATGTGCTGCTAGTTGCATTTAATTCTACACGATAATAATTTGACGCATGCAGCAAATTTGCAAATGTTATACCAACAAGCAAAGCGCCAAATTAATATTTAAAATCATCAGGAATAGGTAGCGACTTAGCTAACGGTACGGGACGCTTCCCTCTACCTTTTTTATGCTCATTTAATTGATAAATAAACGCAAGTACCTGAGCGACTGCAGCAAATAGCTCTTCTGGAATATCTTCGTTAACTTCTGCCGTGTAATAAAGTGAACGCGCCAACGCGGGCGACGCAATGATCTCAACGCCATGTTCTTTGGCTATGGTGCGAATATGAATTGCCATTTCATCAATCCCTTTTGCGATCACTTGTGGCGCACCAGCGCTACTGGCATCATACTTTAATGCGACAGAAAAGTGCGTCGGGTTAGTGATCACTACATCAGATTTAGGCACATCGGCCATCATTCGACGCTGAGACATCTCGTATTGTGTCCGTCGGATCCGACCTTTGTTCTCAGGGCTACCTTCTGAGCTTTTATGCTCATCTTTGATCTCTTGTTTAGTCATTTTTAACTGACGCGTGTGATCCCATTTTTGATAAGGAGCATCAACAGCGACTATGATAATTAACGACAAGCCAAGCGCTAAAAACATCCATAAAAGCAAATCTACTGCATGAGCAAAATTAAAGGGGATAGCTTCAATACTTAGTGACAATATCTGTTCAAATAAACTGGTCAGTAATAAATACGCCGAGAAAAATACCACAAAAAATTTAAGCAGCGATTTGACCAATTCTACATAAGCCTTAACACCGAACATCCTTTTAAAGCCCGCAATAGGCGACATTTTACTGGCTTTTGGCATCATAGCATCCCACGAAAAACTAATACCACCAAGCAAAGTATTACCGATAAATGCCGCTAACATAATGATGGCAAAGATCCAACCTAAAGGAGCAATAACTAATGATGCATTGGTAGCGACCACGCTAAATAAGGCATTAATGTCCATGACTTCTTGTCGAGTCAGTGAAAATTGATTGCGCATGATAAACGACAGGCTCTCCACCAAAGAATTGCCCATCAACATTAATGCTATCGCACTGCCGACCAAGACAAACATAGTACCGAGATCTTTCGAGCGAGTTATTTGACCTTTTTTTCGCGCTTCTGAAAGTTTCTTCGCCGTGGGTTCTTCGGTTTTTTCACCACTGTCAGATTCTGCCATTACCTCGCCTCACAATCGATAAGATAACAGCTAAAATCAAGCGCCCGTTGCCATTGCGCTTCAAAGTGATTAAGAAAATTGCCCATGGTTAACCACATGATCAGCAAGCCTGAACACATGGTAATTGGAAAACCGATAGCGAAAATATTTAACTGTGGTGCTGCCCGGGTCATAATACCAAACGAGAAGTTGATCAATAACATCGCGGTTAACGGCGCCATCGCAAGAGACAATGCGGTGGCAAACATCCAACTGCCCCATTCCACCAGTTCTTTATATTTTACGCTTTCAAAGCTTTCTAGCGGGATGGGTAAGGTATGAAAACTGGCAACGATATACTGCAAATACGCTAAATGCCCATCGAGCACCCAAAACAATAATGACGAAAGGATCAAGAAAAACTGACCGACCGCAGGAACATTCATCCCACTCGCGGGATCCACTAAAGAGGCGAAACCTAACCCCGTCTGCATCGCGACAATCTGCCCAGCCATTGTAAAGGTATTGACCACCATAATGGTCACTAAACCTAACATAATGCCAATCATGGTTTGTTCAGCGATTAATATGGTTGTTTGAAAGGAAAATAAATTACCAACATGTGCTGGCGGAATAGCGGGCATAATGGCAATAGTCACTGCGATGGATAAAAACAATTTTATTCGCATCGGAATGGCTTTCGCGCCAAAACCTATCATCGACATTACTAGCGCAGAAACACGTGACAGCGGTAATAAAAAATCCGCCATGTATTGATTAATAACTGACTCGGTAAATTCCATCAGTTTAACGCCGTGCTAACTGATCACACTAGGAATGTTACTGATCAGTCGGAAGGAATAATCCATCAATTTTTCTACTAACCAGTGTCCTCCCGTAATCAGTGCCAATAATGTGACAATCAGACGAGGAAGAAAACTTAACGTTTGTTCGTTAATTGAGGTTGCCGCTTGAAACACGGCAACGATAAGACCAACGATCAAGCTTGGAATGATCACCGCGCTCACTAAGACGATCACTAAAAATAGCGCATCGCGTAATATATCAACAAAGACTTCTGGGCTCATTAGGTTGCTCCCATGCCATAACTGGTGGCTATGGTACCAATCACCAAATTCCAGCCATCAATTAACACAAATAGCATTAATTTAAACGGTAATGACACTATCATGGGTGACAGCATCATCATCCCCATCGCCATTAAAATACTGGCGACCACTAAATCGATGATCAAAAACGGAATAAACAGCATAAAGCCGATTTGAAACGCGGTTTTTAACTCACTAATGATAAATGCCGGCACAATAACCGTCATTGGCAAATCCGTTGGCTTATCCACTTTAGTAATGCCTGCCATTTGCGCCAGCGTATCTAAATCTTTCAGGCGTGTTTGTTCAAGCATAAACGCTCTTAGCGGCACTTTAGCAACATCAATTGCTTGGATAGAAGTAAGCTGCTCCGCTAAATACGGTTGAATTGCCGTTTCATTAATCTTGTTATAGACGGGCGTCATGACAAAGAAGGTCATAAATAAGGTTAAACCAACGATCACTTGATTGGATGGCGTTTGCTGCAAACCAAATGCTTGTCTTAGAATTGCCATCACCACGACAATACGGGTAAACGAGGTCATCATGATCACTGCAGCCGGTATAAAGCTCAGTGCCGTCATGAAAATTAAGATTTGCAAAGTAACTGAGTACTCTTGTGAGCCATCAGGATTAGTGGTCAACTTGATGGCAGACATAGTCAAATCATCGGCAGCGTAAACGCCACATGTGAAAGTCATTAATAAAAACGTTAACAAATACAATAGGTGGTTTCTATTAACTTTCTTTAGCATGATCTTGCTCTATTTATCTTCGGTTGATTTTTTTAGGAAACGACTCAGCGTTTGATTCAGTTCAGGTGTGCTAGCAGCATTCACGTCTAGTGGCTTATCCAGTGTTTTAATAAACGAGACCTGCTGCTGACTAATCGCCAGTAACAATTGCTCATCCGCCACCTGCACCACCACGAGCTTTTCTTTCGTACCAAGCGATAAGCTTGCAATCACTTTCATTCCAGCCACAGATTGGTTGGTGAGATTGAATTTTTTTAGCACCCAAGCACTAATAACAATCAATAACAAAACCGCCAGCAAAGAGGTGATCATGCTGACGGCATCAAGATTAACCTTGGCATGTTTGCCGACTTCAACAACGTCTTCTTGTGCGAGGCAAGCAAAAGAAAAACTCATCAGAAGTAGCGACAATAATGCTTTCATTTTCATCAAGTTACTTAAGCTTTTTAATACGTTCAACTTGGCTAATAACATCGGTTAATCGAATACCAAATTTGTCATTGACCACAACAACTTCACCGTGAGCAATCAAAGTACCATTAACCAAAACATCAAGCGCTTCACCCGCTACTCGGTCAAGTTCTACCACAGAACCTTGGTTTAACTGCAATAAATTACGAATACTGATATGACTACGTCCCACTTCCATGGCAATAGTTACAGGGATATCTAAAATGGCGTCGAGCTTACGCTTTTCTTCGCCAGAAATCGGCACATCTTCTTCGGTTAATTCGTCTAATTCGACTTTCTCACCCACAGAGGCTTCCGCTTCGGCCTGTTCGTCCATCGCTTCATCCCACATGCTTAAATCTTCATTTTCATCGCTCATGCTTATGCCTCTATTTTAATACTCTAGATCATCTTCTAATAGATGTAATTCAGCGTCACTGTCTAGGCGTTTACCGCCTTTGGTCAATATTGTCAGTTCATTTTTAACTGACTCTGGACGTTTAATTTTCTCTTTGATCTGCAATGCAACATTGTCTCGACTCTTACCAAGTTTCGCCCTAAAACTCGGTAATCCTTCAATCAGCACGGTAATATGCTCAGGCATCTCGATAGGAATAATATCGCCAGCTTCTAGATCCATAATTTTTGATAACGGGAGATCAACTTCTAAGAATTTAGTTGATAGCTCAACAGGAACATCCAAAATTTCATCGCGCAATGCTTTCGACCAGCGCATATCTGTGTCTTCTTTATCACTTTGCACACCGGCGTCGAGTAATTCTCGGATAGGTTCAAGCATTGAGTAAGGCAAGGCAACGTGGAAGTCACCGCCACCGCCATCAAGTTCAATATGGAAAGAACTGATGACCACAACTTCGGTAGGGCTCACGATATTCGCCATCGACGGGTTAACTTCCGAATCCAAATATTCAAAGGAAACGTCCATTACCGGTGACCAAGCTTCTTTATAATCTTCAAAGATTAATTTCAGTAACATTTGAATGATACGACGTTCGGTCGGCGTAAATTCACGCCCCTCGATTTTGGCATGATAACGGCCATCTCCACCAAAGAAGTTATCCACTAGGATAAACACCAAACGGGCTTCCATGGTGATCAGGCCAGTACCTTTTAGCGGTCTAAAACGCACCATATTCAAACTGGTAGGAACAAACAAGGTATGGACATACTCACCAAATTTGATCATTTGAATACCGTTGATTGATACTTCCGCGGTACGACGCATCATGTTAAATAAACTAATACGCATATGACGAGCAAATCGTTCGTTGACCATTTCAAGGGTCGGCATACGACCACGCACGATACGATCTTGGGAAGAAAAATCGTAGTCACTCGTGCCAACTTGCTGGGCTAAGTCCTCTACTACATCTTCTTCTTCAACTTCATCAACGCCATGTAATAGCGCGTCAATCTCGTCTTGCGATAATAAGTCACTCACTCGATAGTCTCTTTATCTGCTTATTTAACTGTTAATTCAATCTCTTAACATAACCTGCATATATCTACTGCATCACAAAGCCAGTAAATAATACTTGTTCGACAACTTCCGAACCTTCAACGTCAGTCATAATTTTATGCACTTCAATTAATGCTTTTTGCTTTAACGAGGTTTTTCCCGCACTGGTTGCTAGATCATCTGCGTTAGATTGAGAAAATACCGCCAATAACGTACTCTCAATCAACGGAATATGTTTTTTTGCCGTTTCTTCATTATCGCCGCCACGTACTAATAATTGTACGCGGATCTCAACAAAGCGATCACGAGCCGCGCCTGGCACATTAAATCGAAATGGTCTTGGCATAGGCACATATAATGCGGAGCCTAAATTAGCCGTTGCTTTTTCTTTTGCAGGGCCCTGCTCTGCAGGTTGACCTGTATCTAGCGCCGCGTCTAATTCAGCCTGTGTTACTTCCGGTTCACTGCCCATTAAGAAGAAATACGCAGCGCCACCACCGATAGCCAACACAGCAACGATTGCAATGATGATGATCATTTTTTTCTTTTTACCAGAATTATCTAACTCTAATTCTTTTTCTTCTTCAGCCATTGGCAATCCTTAACTACTTCATTTCTTAATAGTTAAACTATATCCTTGTTCGCGCTTCGATAAAATGCTTTACTTAAATTATGCATAGTAATCAACACCAGTTGCCGAAGCTTTATACAAATTTGCCCCCGACATCATTGCTGCACCTTGGGTAAAGTCATTTTCTTCACCTTCAAATCCACCACCTTGTCCTTGATGTTGAGCAAAGCCTTCTTGCGCTTGAGATTGCGGATCTCTTTGTTCAATATTAGCATCACCCACATCAACACCGCTATCGGCTAACATTTCTTTTAGTCGACCAAGGTTCTGCTCCAAGGCATCTTTAGCTTGTTGATTTTGAACAACAAAGTGCACTGCTGCTTGTTCATTTTGTAAGTTAAGCTTAACATGCATACTACCCAACTCAGGAGGATCAAGTCGAATTTCTAACTGTTTGATCTTTTGATTGATCATCACCATCACTTTTTCTTTCACTGCATCAGAGAAATCTTTACGGTAAATGGCAATGGTTTCATTATGAATATTCATCGCAGCTTTTGCAGATTGCACCGAGACATCAGCATTTGCTTTTGCCACAGAATGTTGAATTGCTTGCTCTTGTTCAAATGTCACTTGATGCTGAGTAATGGCTTGCGTTGCACCTTCACTCGCTAGTGTTTTCGTAGTACGGGCTGCATCAACAATAGCGGCATTCACTTTTTCGTTTCCTTGCTCAAGGTCAAGGTTTTGTTTTTCTTGAACTAACTGCTCTTGAACTAAGTTTTTAGCATTTGATGACTCTTGCTGTGATGATTGCTCTTGTTGAGCCGTTTGTGATTGTTCAGTCGTTACCGATGTCGTTGCTTGATTAATAATACGTTCAGCTGGATTATTGCTTGTTTTATTATCGACAACTTTACTGTCTGCGACATTGCTGGCTGTTAAAATAACATCACTTTTGATCTCATTATTGTCGTTATCTACAAATTCTTGTTGTTGATTATCTTGCCCAACACTCGCATTAATGTTGGCTGCATTTAATTGCGCAGTGTCGATGCTAACAGTTTTAGCCGAGTTATCATTGCTTGCTTGTTCAGTAGTCGGCTTTTCACTTGCCCCAGCCGCCGCTTGCAGCGCTGAAACTTGCTCAGCAGTTAATTCGTTTTGGTGTTCACCCGGTTCATCAGATGCACCGTCAATATTAAGTTGCTCTGCTACTGAGTTAACATTAGTTGCTAAAGAGCTTTGATTGATCGCGGTTTTAATCACCTGAATATCTTGCTCACTTGTTTGCTGTTCACCATTTAACTCAACAGCTACTTGTTCGCTATTAATGATTGCACTATCAAGAGCCTTTACCTGATCAAGAGCATTGACCTGATTCTCACTCTTGTCAGCTGTTGACGCTGACGCTTGCTGTGCCAATTTTTGCGCTAACTCAGCTTGGTTATTGTTTGCCTTAGTATTGCCATCACTATTTAATTGAATTGATTGTTTAAGTAATGGGTTATTGCCTGAAGCTTCTTGCTCTGCATTATCACTTATCTCTTCGACAGCTTCTGTAGCAATTAAATCAGCAGCTGACATTACTTTATTCGCGGTTACATTGAACGAGTACGCGCCATCGGTTTTTTCAACACTAGGTTTATTGTCCCCATGCTCGGTCGATACTTCTTCAGCCGCCGCAATAAAAGATAATAATTCCTTTGCAATATCAGTACGTTGATCTTTTGTTATTGGTTCTATTATCGTTTCATCTAATACTCTTTCTTCACTAGCATTTTGTTGTGAGGTTGCTTCTTTATCACTCGCACTTAACTGTTGTTCACTTGATGAATTAGCGTTTTTTTCGTCTGTTGATACCTTTGCTTCATTGCTCGTTTGCTGCATATTTTGTTCATCGTCACTGACCGTTTCTTGTTTCACCGATGAATCACTACGCTGAACAGTGTTCATTTGAGTTTGACTGTCTTTGCCACCCGATAACGAATTTTTGCCGCCTTTGGCTTGCTGTTGCTGTGCCATGACATCAGAAAACGATGAACTACCACTTTGCTGATTTACAGAACCAATCTCAGATATACCTTTAGAATCAGCGTTTTGTGAGATATCTACCGCTAAAATACTTATTTGAGACATAATAAAACCTTAAAAAGAGTCAACTTTTATCAGATGAAAGACTGAACTAAACAGTTCGCTATCAAGCTTCTAGAAAATTTATTGCAAATCTTGTTCCAGATTTGAAATTAATTAACGTCTTTTTCTAATAAACTGTTGTGTGGCAATTTCATCAAACATATTTTGTTCAACTTTATCTGCTTTTTTTTGTGCCGCTAGACGTTTTTTCTCTCTCAGTAACTCCACCGCTTTAACTTTCTGGCGTTGAGCAAACCATTGTTTTTTTCGTTGTTCTACCAGAGATTTCGCTTGTCGAATCGCTATTTCAACTTGCTCTGCAGCATTATCGAGTTTGGCAACAAAGGCATGAAAATGACGATAGGTTGCACTATCGATACCCACTAATGAACGCTCATTTAAACGTTTCATATATTCAAGACGATAGTCGCCAACACTTTCAAATCGCAATAAGTTTTCCTGATAATCTCGTTCAGCCAACTGCAATTGCTGTGCGGCTTTTTGTTCTTTATCTGATTCAAACTTAAATAAGGTATCTAGTTGACTCGTTGACATAAATTACTGCACCTCTGTAACTCACCAATTATGCTTGCTGAAAATTATCGTACCTGTTGTTGCTGGTTTTGTGCATGAGCTTGCGCTGCTGACAAGATTTCCTGTAGCTGCACTAAACTCTGATCATATGGGATCACTTCGTTCATTTTTTGCTGTAAAAAGAAATTAATTACGGGTAATAGTTGAATCGCTTGGTCAATACGCGGATCATTACCTTTGGTATAAGCGCCGATGGAGATCAGATCTTTGTTTTGCTGATACAAGGAATACACTTGCTTTAATTGTCGCGCAAGTTCTTGATGCTCATCACTAGTTACCATCGGCATAACACGACTTATTGATGCTTCGATATCTACCGCAGGATAATGGCCGGCATCAGCAAGTTCTCGCGACAGCACCACGTGACCATCGAGTATCGCCCGTGCAGCATCAGCGATTGGATCTTGTAAATCATCCCCTTCAGTTAACACCGTGAAAAATGCGGTGATCGACCCTTGACCATCGCCGCCATTACCCGCTCGTTCAATCAACTGAGGTAACTTAGAAAAAACCGAAGGTGGATATCCTTTGGTTGCAGGCGGTTCTCCAACAGCCAAAGCAATTTCACGCTGAGCTTGTGCATAACGAGTGACCGAATCTATCAATAGCAAGACATTGAGCCCTTGATCGCGAAAATATTCGCTAATTTGCACCGCAGTTTCACAACCTTTTAAGCGCATTAATGGCGAGTTATCAGCAGGAGCCGCTACAACGACAGAACGTGCTCGCCCTTGTTCACCCAAAATTTCTTCGATAAATTCTTTCACTTCTCGGCCACGCTCGCCAACAAGTCCGACAACAATAACATCAGCGGTTGTACCGCGTGTCATCATGCCCATTAACACACTTTTACCAACCCCTGAGCCGGCAAATAATCCCATTCGTTGTCCCTGACCAATGGTCAAGAAACTATTAATCGCTCTCACCCCTACATCTAAAGGCTCAGAGATCGCACGTCGTGCCAAGGGATTCATTGGTTTACTATTGTATTGATAATTGTCTTGGTTTTTTATAGGTCCTTTACCATCCAGCGGATTGCCGACACCGTCAACCACTCGCCCCAATAATTCCATCGACAAGGGTAAACGTTTCTTGGTTGCCAACGGGACGACACGTGCTCCTGGCATAACACCTTGTAAACTTTGCTCAGGCATTAAATAGGTGATCTCATTAGAAAAACCGACCACTTCGGCAATTAAATCACCTTGTGCTGTTTCAACAAGGCATTGACTACCGACATGTGCTTTGACGCCGACCGCTTCTAATGTTAAACCAACAACCCTTACTAAACGCCCAGCAACAGAAATGCTATGGGCATGAATATACTGTTGGCAGTTCTCGAGTCGTTGACTAATACGTTGCACATCGATCATCGGTGTTTTGACACTATCTAAGAAAATTTATTGATGTAATGCGTCTTGCAAAAATGAGTCCAATACTTCTTTAATCCGTGACTTTAATGACAGATCGATATTAGAGGTACTGTTTTCAATTTGACAACTGCCAGGCTCTAATTGCGGTGCTGCTAACAACCGCCAGCCTTGTTCTTGAATATGTTGTTCAGTGAATTGTTGTTCGATTAATTTGATATCATCTGGATGTAGCAAAATTTGCGTTTGCGGCTCATGACTTGGCAATGCTTTCATGCCTGCTGCTAGCGCCGAAAGTAAGATATCCGGATTCGTTTTTGCTTCTTCTAAGGTGATGGCTTCGGTGAGTTGTACCACTAAATGCAATAACTGTTGTTCGATATTGTGCTCAACTTCCGTTAACGGATGATGCAATTGCTCAGTTAACTTACTCCAGTGTTGTGACAACTCGTCAATTTTTTCCTGACCTTGCGCCAATCCGGTTTCCATGCCTTCTTGGTGACCGAGTTGCACCCCTTCTTCATGGCCTGCCTTTTTGCCTTCTGC
>JBNKXM010000012.1:0-15287 GCA_050300315.1 Thalassotalea sp.
TGACAGGATGAGTGATTTTAAGCCATTGTGCATGAAGTTGTAGCCTTGAACTCTCGGTGAGTGCCTTATCATGGGCATATAATCTGTCGCCTAAAATTGGGTGTCCCAACGACAGCATGTGAACTCGTAACTGATGAGAACGTCCAGTCACCGGCATCAGTTCAACTAAGGTGCTATTGTCGCCATAACTTAATACATTGTAATGGGTGAGCGCTTTTTTTCCGTTTTCATGGTCTACTTTTTGTTTTGGTCGGTTTGGCCAATCGCAGATCAACGGCAGATCTATGCTGCCTGTGCTTTCTGTGACATGTCCATACACGCGGGCAACGTATCGTTTTTCTGTCTGGCGTTGTTCAAATTGACGACTAATACTGACATGAGCTGCTTTATTTAAAGCCATTAACAAAATCCCCGACGTTGCCATATCAAGTCGATGCACTATGGTCGCACTTGGCAGTATGCGTTGAACGCGGGTTTGCAAGCAATCTCGGTGTTCTTCGAGTCGGCCAGGTACGGTCAGCAAACCACTAGGTTTATTCAGCACGACGATGTCGTTATCTTGATAAATAATATCAAGATAGGGCGACATCGGTGGTTGGTAAATAAAATCGGGATTAGCGCTCATCGTCTCATCTTTTTATCGTTAGTTACTGACAACAACTAAACGTACTGCTTCAAATTTCAATTGCGCTTTATCGATATAATTTGCTAATTCCTGTTGTTGTAATTTTATGAAATCGAGCTCATCTTGACGAACGCTTGGGTTAATGGCTTTAAGTGCGGTTAAGCGTTTAAATTCTTGCTCAAGTTTTGCCTGCATATTAGTTAATGCTTTTGCTTGAATGCTGGCAACTTGTTGCTGTGCATGCTGTTCTGCTTTGCTAACCAATGGCGTTACTTGGTCTCGCAACGCTTTAACTAGCTGCAAGGCAATTTGTTTTTTCACCGGTGACAATTGCTGATCGAGTATCGCTTCACTGACTTTGTCTGCTAAATCATTGCCGTTCTTATCTACTAAGATACGAATCGGCGTGATAGGTAAATATCGATTAAGTTGTAATTGGCTCGGAGCGATGGCTTCTATGGTGAAAATACATTCTAGGAAGAAGGTACCCGCAGGCAATGCAGGATTTTTTAACAGCCCTATGCTTGAGTTACCAATCTCATCTGAAAGTACTAAATCCATGGCGCCAGTAACCATTGGATGGTCCCAAGTGAGCAAGTGATAATCTTCACAGGCAAGCGCGGTATCGCGATTAAAGGTAATGGTGGTGCCATCATCAGGCAAACATGGGAAGTTACCCGTTAGCATATGTTCTGTCGGTTGCAATGCAATGGCATTATCAGACTTATCATCTTGCGCGATACCAAAGACATCCAGCACTTGAAACATAAATTGCGGCAATTGTGTTTGGCTATCAAGCGCGACGATTTGATCAACTAATGCCGCTGCTTTTCCTTGGCCAGACGAGTGCAATTCAAGTAATTTATCTCGGCCAGATTCTAGCTCAGCTTTTAATGCTAAATGCTGTTGATGGCTTTTACTGATCAGGCTATCGATATCGCTTTGGCAAGGTGCTGCCGATAAGGTTAAGGCGTTGAGCTCAGTTTTGAACGCTTGATAGATTGCATGCCCAGTAATACAGGTGTGTTCAAATGCATTTAAACCATCTTGATACCATTGAAATAGCATACTTTGTGCGGAATGCGTAAAATAAGGTACATGGATTTGGATGGTTTGTGTTTGACCGATGCGATCTAAACGACCAATACGTTGTTCAAGTAAATCAGGATTGGTTGGCAGATCAAATAACATTAAATGATGGGCAAATTGGAAATTGCGACCTTCACTGCCAATTTCAGAACATAGTAATACTTGGGCGCTGTCTTCATCTTGTGCAAAATACGCCGCGGCTTTATCGCGCTCAAAAATGCTTAGCCCTTCATGAAATACTGCGGCTCTGATCCCTTCTTTTACTCTCAGGGCTGTTTCTAATTCGATGGCGGTTTGTGCATGAGCACAAATCACTAAGACTTTTTCTTTGTTTAATGATTTGAGTAAATCAATTAAGTGCGTTACGCGAGGGTCGATGTCGTACCAAGGAGCAACGGCATCTAATCCGTATAACATTTCAGGCGTGACTAAGTATTTAGCTTGCTTGTGGTTAACGAGTTGCTCGGGTGAGTCACTGAGTAAAAAGTCTTCGATTTTCTCTTGGTATTGCTCAGGTAATGCTAACGGTATGGCGTTAAGTTTTCGCTCGGGAAATCCTTTAATCGTATTACGACTATTTCTAAATAAAATGCGGCCGATACCATGGCGGTCTAATAACTGATTAAGCACTTCTTGTCGAATGGCATCTTGCGCTTCTGCCTGATTGATTTGTGCTAGTTGCTCACTAATATCGGTTTCTTTAAGTAACTGCTTTAATGTCTCAAGTTGTTCTGCTGATAATGCTTCTTGAGCAACTAGAGTGTTCGCCGCATCGGCGACTTCGGTGTAATGCTGTTCTTCTTCGATGAATTTCTGATAATCATAAAAACGATCGGGATCGAGTAATCTCAGTCGGGCGAAATGACTTTCGTGACCTAACTGATCTGGGGTCGCGGTTAGCAATAATACGCCAGGTATGGTTTGCGCAAGCTGCTCGACACATAAATATTCGGTGCTGGCATGATCAACTTGCCAATCTAAATGATGAGCTTCATCAACCACCATTAAATCCCAGTCTTCAGCGATTAATGATTCATACCATTGAGGGTTGTCGGTGATAAATTTCAGATTAACTAATACGAGCTGTTCTGAGCTAAATGGATTGACGTCTTCGCCTTGATCGCCGCTATTGGCAATTTCCTGACAACGGGTTTCATCGAATATACTAAATCTGAGATTAAAACGACGCAGCATTTCCACCAGCCATTGATGCATTAATGACTCAGGAACTATGATTAAAATGCGTTGTGCACGACCAGTAACTAGTTGTTGATGAATGATCAAGCCTGCTTCAATCGTTTTACCTAAGCCAACTTCATCAGCAAGTAATACTCGAGGCGCAAAACGGCTGCCTACTTCTTCTGCAATATATAACTGGTGAGGGATTAAGCTAACTCGTCCACCGGATAAACCAGTGAGTTCAGATTGTTGTTGAGCAAATTGGTGGTGCAAACAGTCTTTACGTAACCTAAACCAATCGAGACGATCGACTTGACCATTAAGTAATCTATCGTGAGGCTTATTAAATTTAATGAAGTGATCAATCATCACTTCTTTTAATTCAGCCGGTTCACCTGTGTCTAAACGTTGGCCGAAATACGTGACTATGTCAGACGTTTCAGATAATGAATCAACCGTTAATTGCCAACCTTCATGGCTTGGAATGGTATCGCCTTGGTTAAAAATAACCCGAGTTAACGGCGCATTGGCGATGGCGTATTTTCTAATGTCTCCAGTGGCGGTAAACATGATAGTAACAAATCTGTTCTCGACACTGGTTACTGTGCCTAGGCCTTGATCTGATTCACCATCACTGATCCAACGTTGACCGGGATGAAACGACATAGAAAACTCCAATATTTAAATTAAGCTGTGGGCAAACTAACTGACAACAACTAGCTCACGATAAAAAAAGGGCGCTATGGTATCGTTAATCATAGCTGTGATCATCAAATAATTCTGAAAATTTAGTGATAACTTGTATTGGCAAACAGCAGTAACCCCAATGACGGCGGCAAGTGATCACTGCTGCGAAGAGAATAGCGCGGTTATTTTACCCCTAATTCTTTTAAACGCTCTAACAAGTAGCTCTTTTGTGTATGGCGTTCAGACAATACGACTTCATCTCTTGGGTGTAAAAATAACGGCAATGAGATGCGAGATTTCTTTGCATTTTCTCCACTAGGGTTGACTACACGATGGCTGGTCGACGGGAAATAGCCGCCAGATGCTTCTTGTAGCATATCGCCAATATTAATGATCAAATTGCCAAAGTCGGCGGGAATATCAAGCCAATCACCATTTTGTTGTTGTACTTGTAAACCTGGTTCGTTCGCTGCTGGTAAAATAGTTAATAAGTTTATATCTTCATGTGCAGCGGCACGCAGTGCGCCTGGCTCTTCGTTACCAGTTAATGGTGGGTAATGTAAAATACGCAATAGGGTGTTAGGCGTATCTTTGATCATATTTGATAAGGGCTCAGAATATTTCACTGCCACGTCTGCCGGACTGTATTTTTCTACCCAATCTAATAACTCTGCCGCTAAGCTTGAGGCGTTTCGGTAGTAGGTCAGAATTTCTTCTTTAAGCGATTCAGGAATGCGTCCCCAGGGATAAACATGGTAGTACTCTTTAATGTCCTTTTTTTGATGGCCTTTTGCCGTTTCTGAAATCTCTGGGGCAAAGTAACCATCTTGTTTTTCTGGATCAAAGGCAAATTCTTGAGGATTGCCTTGTGTAAAAAATTGATACCAGTTGTGGTAAATAGACTCCACTAATGATTGTTGAATAGGATGATTTGTCAGTACGCCAAATCCAGTAGATTTTAAACTTTCAACGAAACGTTGCGCGGCGTCTGGCGCGTTATAATCGACAACCTGAACTTGCATAATAGGATCCTAACAAATAAGTGATAAAGTAGTTATTGTATTATAAAACAAAACTTGTCTAATTGGTCAATAAATTATAATACCGAGATAAAACTATAGAAATCAGCGTTATCTGACTATAATTTATCATTAATAATAATTCTTAATTTTGAGAAGTCGTTAACATGAAACATTCTTTTGCTAGTGCTTTATTATCTGTGGTGTTTTTTTCTAGTTGTGCAAGCCATCAAAATGCCTGTGAGGATGTCACGGTTGCTAAAGAGCAAATTCAGGCCTGCCAAGCGTTGCAACGCCAAATCGTTAAAGCAAAAGATCGACCGTTAATTCGTACAGAGCTTGAGCGCCGTTACCAAACGGATTGCGTTGAGATGCGTTACTATCGTGATGAGCATCAGCAAGCAATTTGCGGAAATAAGGAAAAAATAAAAGCAATGAATAAAGCGGTTATTAACGAACAGTAGTAATTATTGCCGTTATTTAGTATTAGCTACTAGAATTTTAAATCAATAATCGTCATTATTAGGTGATTTTTAAAATTAAGGTGTCTTAGTGGCAGTATGACAAACTTGACGAATGATAAGTTGACGGTTTTATCAGAGGACGACAGTAAGCTAGCGAAAGAAGCGCTCGTCCTACTTGATAAATATCGAAAGCTTGAAAATCGATATACTGCGCTGTTTACCTTAAATAAATTGTCAAATGATTGTGCGGACTTAAATACCTTTTTCAAACAAGTTCACCAAGCCATTTCAACCATCATGAATGCCAATAATTTTTATATTGTCATGTATGATCAAACGTTCTCAACCTTAGAATTTGTCTATCATGTCGATGAAAAAGATGAATTTCCTGCCGGTACTTTTGATTACGACAAGCTAAAGGGATCAATGACTTGTCACGTGATTGAAACTGGTAAAGCCTTGTTGGTTACCCCTGAAAAAATGCAACGTATGATCAAAGAAGGCAAACTTAGAACCATTGGCACTTTAGGAACTGATTGGTTAGGCGTTCCTTTGATCTGCGACGGTTTTGTGATTGGCGTGATGGCGGTGCAAAGTTATTCAGAATCCACTCGTTATCAAGACCACGATCTAGAAATGCTTACCTTCACGGCGCAACATGTAGTAACCGCCATGATGCGTTTACAAGACAGAGAGCGTTTGCAAAAAGCGGTCGATGCCAGAACGCGCGAATTAATGAAGCAAATTCGTGAACGAGAAAAGTCAGAGTTACTGCAAGAATCGTTATTTCGGATCTCAGAATTAACCAATGACGCTTCACTCGATCTTAATAAATTCTACCGTATGGTACACAATATTGTTGGTCAATTGATCAATGCTGAAAACTTCTATATTGCTAAGTACAACAAAGCAGAAGATCTCTTATCCTTTGTTTACTTTTCCGAACAAGATGGTTCTCTTGTTGAGAAAAAATTTGCACCAAGAAAATTTTCTAATGGTTATACCGAATTAGTGATCAGTAAGGGAGAAACGGTATTACTCAATTACTATGAAATGCTTGCCTTGCACGAACAAGGAAAAACCACTAAACCAACAGGCAAAACTAAATCTTGGTTAGGGGTGCCATTATCACATGGCGGCGAAGTGATCGGCGCTATGGTTATTCAAAGTTATCAAAGTAATGTTATCTATAACCAGCAAGATGCTGAATTATTAAATTTCGTTTCACAGCACGTTGCAACGGCGATTAAACGACGTGAATTGGCATTATTTGAACGAAAAACTCATGAGCTGCTTGAACAACAAGTTAAACACCGTACGGCAGAGTTAGAAGAAGAAATTAAACAGCGTAAAGAGATAGAGCTGCAATTAAAATATGCCGCCTCGCATGACAGCTTGACTGGTCTGCCAAATAGAACGGTGTTTCTCGATTTGCTCAATCATGCCATAGCTTGTAACAAACGTCGTCCAGAGCTGCAATTTGCGGTGTTATTTCTCGACTTAGATCGCTTTAAAGTCGTTAACGATAGTTTGGGACATCACGCTGGCGATATTTTATTACAAGAAATTGCAAAAGCGTTGTCGACAATTGTCAGAGATAAAGACACGGTTGCTCGTTTAGGTGGTGATGAATTCGTTATTTTAATTGAAGATTTAGATAACCAGCAGGAAGCATATGATGTGGCTCAGCGGATCACTGAATTATTGACCACACCGTTTTCGATCGAGAATCAGCCCGTCTTTATTGGTACGAGTATTGGCGTGCTATTTAATGATACACGTTACAATAGCGCCGAGGTGATGTTACGTGATGCCGATACTGCCATGTATCATGCTAAAGACATGGGTAAGGGGCGTTACGAAGTGTTCGATTCTAGCATGCATAAAAAAGTGCAAAATGCCTTGATGCTTGAAGCTGACCTTAGAGAAGGTATTGCGAAAAAAGAATTTTCGCCATATTTTCAGCCAATTGTGCGTTTAAGCGATAGTGAAATAGTTGGTTTTGAAGCGTTAGCTCGCTGGCGTAGCGACAAGCGCGGGATGGTTTTCCCTGATGATTTTATTCCGTTAGCCGAAGAAACGAATTTAGTGAAAGCGGTCGATTTTCAGATTCTTGAAAAATCATGCCGCCAGCTGAAGCGATGGCAGCAGCAATTTCATCGTGATGATTTATATGTCAGTTGTAATTTATATTGCGATCACTTTTTTGATGATAACTTGGCTGATGATATTGCTGAAATTATTGAACGAGTGGGAATTAAGGCGCATCATTTGCGAGTCGAGCTGACCGAACGAGCATTGCTAGAAAATACTGAGTTGGTACTTACTAATATGAAAGCGCTAAAGAAAATGGGCGTGAAAATATTGCTCGATGATTTTGGTACCGGATACTCCAGTCTAAGTTATTTACATCGTTTTCCTATTGATGTGCTAAAAATTGACCGCTCGTTTATTAATAATGTTCATGAGCATGATAATCATCAAGCGATTATTAAAACCATTATCGATTTGGCGACTAATTTACAAATGGCAACCGTTGGTGAAGGGATTGAAAACCTAGAGGACGCGCAACTGTTAGCGAAAATGGAATGTATGTACGGCCAAGGTTATTACTTTAATAAGCCGATGCCGGCGCACGAAGTTGAACAATATTTAACATAATATCTTTGAAATTAATTTGGTATACTGCGCACAATTATTCTTAACCTGATTAATAATCTTGTCTGATCTAAACTTTGCGACAACTGCACTTAAAGTTGAACTAATCGATAACTTGAAAACCTTAGGTTTTCAACATATGACTCCCATTCAAGCCCAAAGCTTACCTGCTATTATTGAAGGTAAAGATGTCATTGCTCAAGGTAAAACGGGCTCAGGAAAAACAGCGGCTTTTGGTCTCGGGTTGTTGCATCACTTAGATGTTAAGAAATTTAGAGTACAGTCATTAGTACTTTGTCCAACGAGAGAGTTAGCCGACCAAGTAGCTAAAGAGCTTAGACGCCTTGCTCGTGCTATTCACAATATCAAAGTGTTAACCCTTTGTGGCGGCACACCTATGGGACCGCAAATTGGTTCACTCGAACATGGCGCTCATATCATAGTTGGTACACCTGGCCGTATAGAAGATCATATTCGTAAAGGACGGTTACAATTGGATCATTTACAAGCCTTAGTGTTGGATGAAGCAGACCGCATGCTAGAAATGGGGTTTGAACCGGCGTTAGAGTTAATTTTTGCCTCCTGTCCGGCTAAACGTCAAAACTTATTATTTAGTGCAACGTTTCCTGAGCAAATTCATGCGATAAGTGAACATGTTATGGTTGATCCTGTCTCAATTATGGTTGAGTCGACCCATGATCAGACAAGTATTACGCAACATTTTTATCAACTGGGAAATTATCAGCGCATTGAGCTGGTTGAGCAGTTACTGCAAGCGAACCAACCAGAGTCCGCCATTATTTTCTGTACCACTAAAGTGCAAACACAAGAAGTGGCCGACTTGCTGTGCAAGCAAGGATTTAGTTGCGCAGCATTGCACGGCGATCTAGAGCAAAGGCAGCGTGATCAAACTATGGTGTGCTTTGCGAATAAAAGCTTAAATATTCTTGTCGCAACCGATGTGGCGGCGAGAGGTTTAGACGTAGATAATCTTGATATGGTGATAAATTATCATTTAGCGCACGATCCTGAAATTCATGTTCATCGCATCGGCCGAACTGGACGAGCAGGCAGTAAAGGGACTGCGTGTACATTAGTGAGTGATAGTGACGTACGCAAACTAATTAAATTAGAAGAATATTTAGACCAAAACATTACCACTGAGCCAGCACCTGATTTCTCAAATGTCGCACGAGCAATTAATAAAGCAAGCATGGTGACTTTACAAATTGATGGTGGTAAAAAACAAAAATTACGACCGGGTGATATTTTAGGCGCGTTGACCGCGAATAAAACCCTTAGTGGTGACGACATAGGTAAAATAAATGTCAGTGCATTAACCAGTTATGTTGCCGTGAAGCGGGCAGTTGCTAACCTAGCCCTAAAAACGATTACTAATGGTAAAATGAAAGGCCGCAGCTATAGAATAAGAAAACTAGCATTATAACCTGCAGTAAAAAAGCACAACTGCAGGTTAAACTAAACGATTAATAGCCCCTAATAGTAGAGTGAATTTTTATGTTAGCTGAGACTACCCAAGCAAGCATTGCCGATAAAACCTCAAATTTGTTAAAAAATGAAATTGATCAAGTGGCTAGTTTCTACCAGCTACTGGTCGATTTTTTCGCCAACTACAGTTTTCAATTAGTTGGTGCATTTCTGATCTTTTTGATCGGTTATTTCGTTGCAGGAAAAATAGCTAAGGTGGTATTAAAGCTATGTGAAAAGCATGCGTTAGATGTCACCTTAAGTCGATTTTTAGCAAATACCACGAAAATGCTAATCGTGATCATGGTTACCATAATCGCGTTAAGTAAACTCGGTATTAGTATTACACCGTTTATCGCAGCGATTGGTGCAATCTCATTAGGGGCAAGTTTGGCGTTTCAGGGCTTGTTATCAAATTATGCCGCAGGCTTTAATATCATTCTTATTCGACCATTTGTGGTTGGCGACACCATAGAAGTACAAGGCGTAAAAGGCATAGTGCAGGAAGTCTTGCTTGCTTATACCGTGATAAAAGATGAAGACGAAGTGGTTATTACCATTCCTAATAAACATATTGTTGGTGAAATTTTACATAACTCTCAAAAAGATACTTTGCTAGAAATGCATGTTGGTATCGCTTATCACGAAGATCCAATTAGCGTTATTGCCTTGATTGAGCAAACTTTGCAAGCGTTGCCGTGTTGCCAGGACTTGTCAAAATTACAAGTGGGTATTGATGAATTTGCCGATAGCGCGATTAACATTGGTATACGGCTTTGGATCCCAACGTTAACCTTACATCAAAGTAAATACCAAGCTTATAAGGCTATTTATCAAGCATTTGCTCAGCATAAGATCACCATACCGTTCCCACAACGGGATGTGCGTTTGATTGAGAAGATAACCGAAAAATAACAAGTGTCCAGATTTTTAAGCAAGATACTTTTCTTGCTTAAAAATCTGAGTTGTCATCATTGTTTGCTGATGATACCTGAGTATGAAATGGCTCTAAGACATAATAACCATTATTAATCGCCTGCTCAGATTCACTACTGATAGTGCCTAAGGTTAACAACGCTGGGCCAGTTGGTTCAGCGAGCACATAAGTAACATTCTCATGCGTTAGTGTGCTTTCACCATCTTTAGGTATTACTTCTATGCCAAAAAGTGCGTGGTTATCGATAAACACTAATGCCATTTTGATGCGTGGCATTAATGCACGCAACATAGATACCGTTAGAGTTACCTTGCTGTCGCAATCTCCTTGATTTTCCCATAATACTTTTAGTGGTGGATTAAAACTCGCGCCAGATGAGGTTATTCGCGATGCTAATGGTGAATACGGGATACTCTGAATAAAGCTTAAAACATAATTGGTGACGATTCTGACGTTTTTAATTGCCGCTTTTTCTAATATTAAGGGCTTTAATGGTTTTAAATCTTCAACTGAGCCAAGGGCAATGCGTCGGTGATCGAGTTTGACCGCTTCAATTAAATCAGGCGTAGTAAAATGTTGATAATACTTTTCAGTTAAGTATTGCTGAGTAAATTTAGCTTGTAATGACGACAGCTGCTGATTGGCTTTACTGACTAGTTCTTGGTCACGACCATTGATATCAACGGTCAAGCGACCATTTTCCCGCCGAAACGACAGACTAACCCCAGGTATAGGATTTTTCTTGAGGTATTTTTGCATGGCATTGTTGATGTACTCATTCGCCAATGTTGGACGATAAATACCTAAGTCTCGATACCGGTCAAAGATGGTATTCTTAGCAAGGGAAAACGTGATCTCTTGTTGCTTATTTTGATGATCTCGCCATTGATAATTAAACACGTAATCATCACCCTGTAGGGTTTTGGAAAACTTAGCTTGTTGAGCGTAAGAAAAAAATGACACTAGGGTAAATATCAGCAAACAGCTAATAGATAGCGCTTGTACTTGCTTGGCTTGGCTAGCATCTAGCTTGTCGTTGTTTTTAAACATAAATCGTAAATTTTTCGCTCAATGAATGATTAGCGTTACTTAACACTTTATTCAACCAACAGTGATACCACAAGTTATTTAGGTGTTATCTCTTTACTTTTGGTCTAAATACGCTATATTCAAACGCATGTTTGAAATGATTGTTTGATTAATTGATAAGGTTATTACTATGGCTGACTACGTAGCTCCCGTTAAAGATATGAACTATCTATTATATGATGTGTTTAAGAATGACCAACTTTGGTCAACGCTACCTAAATTAGCTGAGCATGTTGATAAAGAAACGTGTGAAGCAATATTGCTAGAATGTGCAAAGATTGCCGAGCAAGTAATAGCACCGCTTTCCAGAGAAGGTGACGAAGTTGGCGTTAGCTTTAAAGACGGCAAAGTGACAACTGCACCAGGTTATAAAAATGCGTTTAACACTTATGTTGAAGGTGGCTGGACTGCATTAGGTGGTGATATCAATTATGGCGGCATGGGGATGCCAAAAGTTATCACCTCATTGCACGAAGAAATGTTGTGCTCGGCCGATATCTCTTTCTCACTTTACCCAGGCCTTACAGCTGGCGCAGGGCTTTCGTTAGCGAAACATGCAAGTGAAGAATTAAAGCAACGCTATCTCACACGCATGTATGCAGGTGACTGGTCGGCGACTATGTGCTTAACCGAGTCACATGCGGGCACAGACTTAGGCATGATCCGCACCAAAGCCGTACCACAAGCTGATGGCAGTTATAAAATTACTGGTAACAAGATTTTTATTACCGGTGGTGAACATGACTTAACTGAAAACATTATTCACTTAGTGTTGGCGAAATTACCTGATGCGCCAGAAGGACCAAAGGGAATTTCATTGTTTGTTGTGCCGAAATTCAAGGTGAATGATGATGAGACATTAGGAGAAGCTAACCAAGTGTCTTGTGGTTCAATTGAACATAAAATGGGCATCCACGCGTCGGCAACTTGTGTCATTAACTTTGATGGTGCTGAAGGTTATCTAGTCGGTGAGCTTAACAAAGGCTTAGCTTGTATGTTCACTATGATGAATTTTGAGCGTATTGGTGTTGGTATTCAAGGTTTAGGAGCGGGCGTTCGTTCTTATCAAAATGCCCTTGAATATGCGAAAGATCGTCTGCAAAGTCGCTCGTTATCGGGTGCTAAATCACCAGAAAAACCTGCTGATTCGTTAATGGTTCATGGTGATGTTCGTCGTATGTTGTTAAACATGAAGGCGTTAAATGAAGGAACGCGAGCACTTTCTCTCTATATCGCTATGCAACTCGATATTGCTACTTACGGCGAAGGTGAAGCGCAAGTAAAAGCGGAAAACCTCACGGCATTAATGACGCCGTTAGCTAAAGCCTTTTTTACTGACATGGGCTTCGATAACACCGTTGCTGGTCAGCAAGTGCTGGGCGGCCATGGTTTTATTCGTGAATGGGGTCAAGAGCAGTTAGTGCGCGATACCCGTATTGCGCAAATTTATGAAGGCACCAATGGTATCCAAGCGATGGATTTACTGGCAAGAAAAGTTGCAGGTAGCCGAGGAGCTTTGATGCAATTGTTTATTGATGAAGTGACAAGCTTTATTAATGAAACCACTGAAAGTGAAATGGCAGAGTTTATTACACCACTGGCAAAAGCGAATGATGATTTGCAAGCCATTACCGCAGAAATATTAACCGCAGCACAAAATAATGTTGAAATGCTTGGCAGTGCTGCAAATGATTATTTGCATGTTTTTGGTTATACCGCAATGGCATTTGTTTGGGCAAAAATGGCTCAGGTTTCATTGGCTAAAATGGATGAAGATAAACAGTTCCACGCGAGTAAACTTCACACAGCACGTTATTATTTTGCGCGTTTATTGCCTCGCCGTGAATCACTAATAACTACCATTAAAGCAGGCCCTGAGCCTTTGTTTAATATTGACGACGACTTATTTTAAACCTCACTTTATCAACGAGTTGCAGATCAAACGCCTAACAGATTATGTTAGGCGTTTTTTATTGAAAGAATTTTGTTACATTAGGCTTTTAATACACTTAGTCTAAAGAGCAATTTTAAGGATAATGATGAAACTATTAGGTTCAACAACGTCGCCATTTGTTCGCCGTTTACGTATTTATTTGGAAGGAAAGCCTTACCAATTTGTTAATCTAGATATTTTTGCTGAGCAAGATCGAAAAATATTAACTGAAAATAATCCGGCACTGAAAGTCCCCGCATTAATCGATGACGAGCGTTGTATATATGATTCTCGGGTTATTTATCGCTATCTTTCACAAAAGTATCAGCAGCAAGCATTAACTTGGGAGCAGGAAAATCTGCTGACACTAATTGATTCAGTTAATGATTCGTTAGTTGCTACATTATTGTTACAGCGCTCGAATATCGACACTATGCAAGAAGGACTGTTCTTTAACTTACAGCGTGAGCGTGTTGAGACAGTGTTTAGCGTATTGAATGATGAAGTGGCAAACGGCGCATTTAACGACTGGCATTATCCAGCTATTTGCTTATGGTGTTTACTTGATTGGACTGAATTTCGTAGTCTAGCAAAGTGGCAACATCTGCCTTATCTAGAGCGCTTTTATCAGCAAAATGCCTCAAGAACGATACTCGCGGAAACAGATCCTCGTTAGCTTTTAGTGAGTAAAATAACGTTTTCCAGAATCGTTAAAATGAATAACTGGTGCCGATTAATGCTATTTGGATACTATTGCTGTTAATAAGCGGGCTATTTTCAATTTTATCGTCTAACGAGGTAGACGAGATCATGCCATGAATTTGCCATTGCTTATTAATGCGATACGTACTGACTAAGCCTATGGTGGTATTCGTCGCCTGTTGTTCAAAAACAGACTTATAGGCTTGATAATTTTCTTGGTAACCCAAATAGCTGTTGATCGAATCGTTATCGATGGCTTCAATTTTAGCGGTTAATGACACGGCTAAATGTTCGCCAGTAAATAGCTGGTAAGCACCTTGCAAGTAAAACTGGCTACTGCTAGTTAAGCTTTCGTTATTAGAAAATACGCCAGTTTCTGCCGTAAAGTTACCATTTGAGTAACTGGCGTTGATAGCGCTAATATTTGCGCCCGCACTTGATGATGTTGCAGTAGTTAATTGATAAATGTTCTCAGGAGTGTCGTTTGTCCAAGAGTGCTGTTTGCTATTAATGTCATTAAACTCAGCTGATAAGGATAAACCTAACGATTCAACATTATGAATGGTCACTTGTTTGGGAAAGTTAAGTGCAGCAAAACCCGTTTGTTCGAGTAAATTTGTCATTGAATTTTGGGGCGACTTAGCTAAGTTACCTCGTTCAGTAGCAGCAGAGATGAAAGAGCACATCGCTAATAAAGCAATGACAAAAAAAGTTTTCATTATAATTTTCCCAAGCGTTTACTTCTCTCACAAAATGACAGATAAATGCCGCATTGAAGTTATCTTTTTAAGCGCGAGCATAGTCATAAAAGTGATGTCTCTTTAACTATAGCTGGAGATTTTAAAAAGAGGATCGCAATCTCAATGTTTTTGCTATTTTCTCTCTAACTATCTGTTTTAAAGAAGGATAAAAATTTATTTTCTGTTTTTGGCTAAATAAACGAGCGAGTAAAGATTCAAGAAGGGAACAGTCGATTTCATTAGCCTTAATAGTGTATACTCGAGCCTTCAAAAATTTCAGGGGTATTCAATTGCTCGCATTTGTTCGTTTAATTTTGTTGGCTGTGGCCTTTGTTATCATTTCAATTGGCTCTATTTTGTTTTGTCTTGTTAGGCCATTTCATCGTAATAATGTTTATCACACTGCAAAGTATTTAGGTAAAGTCGCTCGTGTTGTTGGCATAGAAGTGGAAGTGCGTATGCCAGAAAGTGTGAAACAAACTGCGCCAGCGGTTTACATCTGTAATCATCAAAATAGCTATGATATTTTGACCATAAGTAATGCCGTACCACCTAACACCGTAAGTGTCGGCAAGAAAAGTTTAAAATGGATCCCATTTTTCGGTCAAATGTATTGGCTGACAGGTAACATTTTGATCGATAGAAAAAATACCAGTAAGGCAATGAATACCATTGCT
>JBNKXM010000013.1:0-15195 GCA_050300315.1 Thalassotalea sp.
GTTGGCTGACAGCGATATATTCATCATCACCAATACAATCAATAGAAAAAAACGCATAAACTCACTCGCTATCTAGGCAAAAAAATTTGCTATCCACTGCTATTATCGGCAGTAATCTAAAAATGTTAACCACGGCAGTTAATATATAATAATGAACATTAACCCGATTATCATCAATTAAACCAGCAAGAATAATACCATAAAACTGGTTAACATAGACTTGCGCTTGGATGCTATAGGCTCCACAATGCTATAAAAGCAAATTGTCAAAAAATTAGCGATCTTACTATGCCAACAGCACCTAAAACGGTAGAACAATTAACTGCAGAACTTGATTTATTGCTGACAAATTCCAAGCAAAACGAATTAATTGCACAAAAATTATTTGAAATCGAAACAGAAGTGCTAGCGTGCAAATCCAGTGAACAACTGCTGAAAAACTTACTTAATTCAATCAAAGAAAAATTTAATCTTTCCGGTATTTCTTTATTATTGGTGGCTCCTGCTCCAATCAATTACTTAATTAATAGTAATTTACAATCGTCATGGCATGAACAATATACCCAGCAATTCTCTTTTGAAACATTGCAAAGTTTTCATCCCGACGGTAAACCCTTTTTAACTAATGAATTGGCCTGGGTGAACTATGTCATCCCCGAGCACTTAAAAGTCGGCACACAATCGGTTGCGTTAACTCCACTGACTTTAGAAGGCGAACTCTTCGGCAGTTTGTTATTTGCCGATCAAAGTCCAGATCGCTTTACCGCCCAATTAGGAACTTTTCACTTAGAACAATTAGCAGTCAAAGTCAGCTTGTGTTTATCTAATGTATTGATCCGTGAGCAGCTTGAGTACATGGCCAATTATGACAGGTTAACCGGCATAGCGAATCGGCGATTAATGGAAACCTGTATTAGTGAAGAACTGATACGCCAGCAACGTTACGGTGTGCCATTTTCGGTACTTTTTATTGACTGCAACAAATTTAAAAACATCAATGATACTTATGGCCACGATTGTGGCGACAAGGTCTTGGCTTATGTAGCAACTCAGCTAAAAGAACTATTACGAGAAAATGACCGTTGTTTCCGCTATGCAGGTGACGAATTTGTTGTTGTGCTAGCTAACCAGAACCTTGAGCAAGCAACGCTGGTAAGTGAACGTCTCTGCCATTTCTTTCAAACTCATGCCATGCCTTATCAAGACAGTGAATTAAACGTGACGATCAGTTGTGGTGTTGCCGCCAGTGATGGTAATAATAGTATTGACGATTTATTAAAAACCGCCGATAAGCAACTATACTTACACAAAAACGCAACGGAAGGTTGCCACATTTAACGGTTTGAGTTCAATTCTCTTTAGGTTGTTCACAAAGCACTGTTTGTAGATGGAATTATGATTGTTGAGATTGATATATCGGATCTGGTGGTCGGGCATTATGTGCTTGAGATAGTGAAGCAAAAATCACACTACTCGTTGTCAAGTGCTGGACTTATCAAAAATGAAGCAGTGATCCAACACCTTATCAAAAAGGGGGTTGAAAGTGTTTTAATCGATAAAAGCAAATCAAAATTACCCGTTGACGAACCATCAGTCGAACCAGCAACGCAAAGTCACGGCCCGGTAATACTGGAAGTTCGTAAAGCGAAAGAAATTTTCGATCAGTCAAAAGAAATTCAGAAAAAAGTATTTGATGATGCACTACATGGTAAGTCACTAGATTTAACGCCGATTGTCGAGATCACCAATCAAACCATTGACGAAATTTTTAAAAATGCCGATGCCTTAGCCTGTGTGATCAACATCAGAAATAAAGATGAATATTTACTTGAGCATTCAGTGTCTGTTTCTGTATTAATGACCATCTTTGCTCGATTTCTAAAAATCGATAAAAACATAGTACAGCAGTTATCCATTGGCGCTTTTTTACACGATGTTGGCAAAATCATGGTGCCATCAAAAATTTTAAATAAACCTGCCAAACTTACAGACCAAGAGTTTTCAATTATGAAAACTCATGTTAATCATTCAATAGACATCATTAAACGTACCCCTGGCATTTCCGATCTCAGCTTAGAAGTTGCTGCGTTACACCATGAAAAACTTGACGGTAATGGCTACCCGTTTAACGTTCAGGGCAGTGACATTTCCACTTATGGCCGAATGATCAGTATCTGTGATATTTTCGATGCGCTCACTGCTCATCGTTGTTATAAAGATGGTTATAGCCATGTCAAAGCCTTCGCTATTTTGCGAAATTTAGCGACGCAAAATCATTTAGATAAACGCTTGGTTGACTTATTTATCAAATGTCTCGGCGTTTATCCTGTGGGCTCACTGGTTGAACTAAATTCCCACCGAATAGCGATTGTTGAACAGCGTAATCATGACGACCCTGTCAATCCGAAAGTGCGCTGTTTTTACAATGTAACTTACCATCATTATGTTATGACAGAAGACATCGATTTATCGAGACATGACGATTATATTGTCAAAGGAGTAAGAGCCGATGATTTTGACCTAGATATGAACAAAATCATCGAGTTCTTATTGATGCAAGGATAACTCAGTTATTCTCATTAACGATTATTCCTGCAAGCAATGGTTTGGTATGTAATTACTTACGAAAATCCACGGTAGAATTTGCCGCAAAATAACTAAATAATGTGTATACCGTCGTTGCTTGTTTCAATGCTTCGGGTTCAATTTTATCCAGCGTGTCATTCTCTGTGTGATGATAATCAAAATAACGATCACCATCCGGTGAAAAATCAATACTTGGCATGCCCGCTTCACTTAACACGCCCATATCTGAATGTGCTTTGCCATTATTCTCTTTCGACATTTTAACGCCCAATGGTGCCAACACTTGTGCTAACTCTTTAATAGCAGGAAGAGACTGTTCACCGACACCTGGGGTCAATTGATAAATACTACCTGTACCAAAATCCCACTCAGCGCCTAACACATGATTTTTTATCTCATCTTTATGGTCGATCATGTACTGCTTAGCGCCTAATAACCCCACTTCTTCAGCAGCAAATAAAATAACACGAATCGTTCTTTTTGGTGGTTGCGCTAGCTGTTTAATGTGAGCAGCGGCAGCCATTACCATGCCTACACCCATGCCGTCATCTAAAGCACCTGTACCAACATCCCAACTATCTAAATGTGCACCAATGGCTACAATTTGCTCGGGAAACTCGCTACCTGTGATTTCACCAATCACGTTAGCCGAATGGATCACCGTTTGTTCATCATGACTCGGGGTTAATTTTAAAAACAGGCTAACATCTTGACCACGGGACAATTGATTAACCAACAGATCAGCATCTGGATTTGATAGCGCAGCGGCAGGGATTTTTTTCACGCCGTCTTGATAACGCATCACCCCAGTGTGTCCTAAGCGATTATTATCCGTACCTACTGAACGCATAACTAATGCCGACGCACCTTTTTGCGCTGCAATTGCCGCACCTGCAACACGGGTTGCCACTGCTGGACCATAGCCACTACCATCAATATGTCGCTCCATCCGATAAGAAACAAACGCGATTTTTCCCATCAAACTATTATCTGGGGCGGCTTTTAAATCGGCTAAGGTATTAAAATGTACAACCTTCGCTGTTAAACCTTGCTCACCAGTGCCGATTGAACCACCTAAAGCTATCGCTACCAAGTTATGAGGATAAGGCGCTAAGATTTTTGCTTGCGCTTCACCGCGCTGCCAATAAGTACCTGTGATGCCTTCCGTCCACACTTTGTCAAAGCCTAAGCTTTTCATTTTATCAACCGCCCATTTGACTGCCTTTCTATCGCCTTCTGAGCCTAATAAGCGCGGCCCAACTTCCGTGGTTAATGATTCAATTAACTGGTAAGAAAGTTCCGAATTTATGACGGTAGATTTGAGCTGTTCCAGCTCAAGTTTTTGCTGTGATGACAAACTATCAGCAAAGGAAAACGCAGAAAAAAGCGTACAACTCAGTGCAATTTGGGTAACTAACTTTACTTTATTGGTTAACAACATGCGCATATATGATTCTCGATATTATTGTAGTTTTGTTCTATTTGAAGACTGCTTAGTATTGAAAAATTTTTCAACTATTGCAATTAACTCTCTGACGATCTACTGATAAGAAAGCGCTACTTAACACTCTATTATCGCGTAACAATCGCCAAGAAACACTGTTTTAACAGGCAACGACGTCAAACATGCGTCATTGCCTTAATAACAAAATACCTACTAAGCAGCAGATCGGATACCTTTAAGTTTTTTTACAAAAGTCAGTTTGCCTTGTTTTTGACGTAAGCTTTTATTGCGATCTCTTAGCACAATTAAACAAGGCGTCAGTACTAAAGTTAAGACGGTTGCAAATGCTAATCCACCAGCAACTGCCGTAGCCAACTGTGTCCACCATTGGGTAGATGGTGCACCAAATACTGCGGTACGATTAAAGAAGTCTAAATTCACTTGTAATACCATAGGCAATAGCCCTAACACAGTAGTAATAGTGGTTAACATTACTGGACGTAAACGCTGTGCGCCGGTTCTAAGTATCGCATCTATTGGCGCTAATCCTTCCTTACGTAGCACGTTATAGGTATCGATTAAGACAATATTGTTATTAACAACGATACCAGCCAACGAAATGACGCCTATGCCGCCCATAACTATGCCAAATGGTTTCTGTACCAACAACAACGCCAAGAACACGCCTACGGTAGAAAAAATCACCGCACTTAGAATTAAAAACGCCTGATAGAAACTATTAAATTGCGTCACCAAGATGATTGCCATAACAAATAAGGCAATACCAAACGCGTTTACCAAAAAGGCTTCCGATTCTTGCTGATCTTGATTTTGTCCCTTAATACTAATTTCCACCATAGGATCAATACCTAGTTCAGGAAACTTAGCTTGCAGCGCAGGTAGTTCAGTTAGTAGCTGGGCACCCGTCACTAAATTGGCCTGTACGGTTATCACTCGCTTACCATCAGTTCGATGGATAGTATCAACCTTAGGCGCAGCTTTGCGTTCGACAAAACTACTGATAGGCACTAAGCCCGATGCTGTTTTTATCCGTAAACTGTCTAATCGCCCGATGTTTCGTTTATCTTCAGGAAAGCGCACGCGTATATCAAGTTCATCATCCACATCATCGGGACGATATTCGCCTAACTTCAAACCGTTAGTCACCATTTGCACGGTTGAGCCAACGATTGCGGCATCTGCACCATAGGTCGCCGCTTTAGAACGATCCACTTTGAGCTGCCATTCAATACCTGGTTTAGGACCAGAGTCTTCTACGTCAGTAAATTTACCTGAAGTGATCAAGGCATTCCGTATAATTTTAACTGAATTTTCAAGCTGTTCAGGAAAACGCGAACTCAATTCAATACGTAAATCCTTGCCGTTTTGCGGGCCATCTTCGTTTTTACGCACTTCCAGCTCAACACCGGCTAAATCTGCAGTTCTTTGATGAATTTCAGTGATCGTTTCATCGGACGGTCGACGGTATTGCCAATTAATAAAATTCACTTGAAATGAACCGACAATATCATTGCCACCAGTTAAGGTGTACAAGGTTTCAATCTCTGGTAAATCAAGAATACGCTGTTCGATATCACGCATAATGGTATCTTTTTCCCGAACGGATAAATCACCATGAGAGCGCACTATAATTGTCGCGCTATTTGGCTCTATCTCAGGAAAAAATACCGCACCAAGGCCCGAAGCGGCGTATAACCACATCACAATAAATGCCATGCTAAAGGTCGCCAGCACGATTTTCCAAGGGTGTTGCACGGCGGTTGTTAACAACGAGACATATTTACCAGTAAAGCCAGTTAGTTGAGATAAGTCTCCTTGTTCAGCTTGTTCTACTTGGCGTTTTTCATCGTCACTTATTTGTCGAGATTTACCAAAAACAGTGCCCATTGTTGGCACAAATACGAGAGCCATCGCTAAAGAGGCAGTTAATACGGCAATCAGGGTGATGGGTAAGTACTTCATAAATTCCCCCATCATACCCGGCCAAAACATTAACGGTGCAAACGCTGCTAATGTCGTTGCGGTTGAGGCAATAATAGGCCATGCCATACGTCTTGCCGCCGTACCATAGGCAAGATGGCGAGGTTTACCTTCATTCATTTCTCGGTCGGCAAATTCAGTGACTACGATCGCGCCATCCACTAGCATGCCAACCGCCATAATAAGACCAAACAACACGACAATATTGACCGTTAAACCTGATATTGCCAGCACTAAGATTCCGGTCAAAAACGCGCCGGGAATTGCCAAACCAACCAGTAATGCTGTGCGGGTGCCAAGCGCAGCAATTACCACGATAACCACCAAGAGTACGGCTGAGAGTACATTGTTTTGTAAATCACTTAAGGTGTCTTTAACGTCAAGCGATTGGTCGCCAACATAATCAACAACGACTTGATTTGGCCAATTTTTTCGCTCTTGTTCAATCAAGGCTTTAACATTATCAACGGTATAAATAATATTTTCGCCTGAACGCTTTTTCACTTCGAGCGAAATTGAACGCTCGCCGTTTAAACGGGCAAATGTTGAAGGATCTTTGTAGGCACGTCGAACGGTAGAAACGTCCTGAAAAGTGATCACCCGATCACCATCCACTTTGATCGGTAACTCTAATAGATCTTGTACGGTTTCAAACACTGAGGGGACTTTAACGGCAAATCGCCCTTTACCGTTATCCATAGTGCCGGCGGGAACAAGTCGATTATTTCGTTCAACCAAGTTATAAATATCGCTTTGATCTAAGCCATAGCTTTCCATCAATAACGGATCGACGATAATTTCCACCATGTCTTCACGATCGCCACCAATATCAACTTCCAGCACTTCTTTCATGCCTTCGATCTTATTTTTGAGATCGCGAGCCAAGGTTAACAATCCACGTTCCGTGACTGGCCCTGATAAAATTACTGTAACTGCTGGCACTTGGTTAGCCATAGTTATTTCGTGAACTTCAGGTTCTTCAGATTCTGACGGTAATTTAGCTTTAGCTAAGGTAACTTTGTCTCTGACATCAGCCAGAGCTTCTTTTGGATCTAACCCCGCTAGAAATTCAATGGTTACCGATGCATGACCTTCACTCGCATTTGCGGTCATTTCCTTGATACCGGCAATTGATTTTAATTCTTTTTCCATCGGGCGCACTAACATACGCTCCGCATCTTCTGGTGAGATACCATCATGCACCATGGAAACGTAAATCATCGGAATGGTTATATCTGGATTAGCTTCCTTTGCAATATTGGCGTAAGTAATGGCGCCAGAAATCAGCAATAAAACAAAAACCATTAACACTGAACGAGTCCGTGTTAAGGCAGCTTCAATAATGGTTAACATAACATTTCCTTATTTGTTATTTGCCATAACAGCTTCAACTTCATCGCCAGCACGAACAAAACCTTGTCCTAAAGTAATGACGTCAGCCTGCTGACCTAAACCGGTTAACCACAAACCATCATTTTCGCTTTTTACCACGTCAATTGGCGTAAATACTACCTTGTTTTCGTTAACCGTTTTGACACCAATATTGCCTTTTTCATCAAGGGCAAGTAACGCAGGTGAAATTTTGATTGCTGGTACTTGCTTAAGTGCGATCTGCACTTCACTACTTAAACCCGCTAATAGTTGGTAATCATGATTGTCGATAGTGACTTCAATCTTAAAAGTATTGGTTTTATCATCTGCAACGCTAGCAATATAGCGCACAGTACCTTGTAGTTTAGTGTTATTGAATAAGCGAACATCGGCCTGTTGACCAACCGAAAGCTGAGCAACTTGATTTTCAGTAACATAGGCACGCACGACTAAGGGATCTAAATCTGCGATCATGGCAATATCATCGCCACTTTGTACATAATCACCTTGCTCAACAAATCGATTATTTAACACACCATCAATTGGCGCTTTGATCACCGTTTGTTCAATCGCAATTTGATATCGTTTTATCTCGGCTTTTACTGCTGCTAGATTTGCTGCTGCACTACTTAATTGCACCTTCCCTTGATAACCTTTGGCGCTGAGCTCTTTAGCACCTTGGTACTCTATTTCTCGTTGCTTAAGTAATGCTTGGCTGCGCGCTAATTGTGCCTGAAGATCATTAATTTCAAGCCCTGCAATCACTTGTCCAGCTTTAACAACAGAGCCTCTTTTTGCCATTACTTTTGCTATCTTACCCGATAACTCTGCTTTTAACGTGGTAATGCGATCCGGTTCAGTACGGCCATATAATTGCACGCTATCTCTAACATTTTCTGCAACCAGTGTTTCTACTTTGACTTTAGGGATCACAGTGTTATTTTTATCGATATGCGGTGGAATTTCTTGCGCTTGCATTAATCCCGATGTCATCCATAACACTAAGATCAATGTAATAAAAATAGCAATAATATAAGGGCGTTGAGCTAGCCATAATCGTCCCTGTTGAAATTGAGTCATAATTCTCCCTTAATAAATTTGCAAGCTAAAATGCACAATCACCTATTCTACGCCGCCATTGCGCAGATGTCTAAGCCCTGATTGCTACAATTTGTTACCAAATTTTTAATAGTTTATTAATCTGATTAGCTAACCAAAATTTTAAGTAATAAATACCCAGCACGCAAAGTAACTAACTTGCTATACGGTAAATAAGTAATTATCTAAAGTGGAATAAGATGCGGTAAAGAAGCGCCGGAATGGCAGCGAGAATTGTAAACAAAAACAGCCAGCAATGCTGGCTGTTAGCGATGTATCATTTGATTAAATTGAAAATGAAGAGCCACAACCACAAGTTGTTGATGCATTAGGATTATTGACTAAAAAGCGACTACCTTCTAATCCTTCAACATAATCCACTTCGCCATCGACCAAATATTGTAAGCTCATAGGGTCAACAACCATAGTCACCCCTTGCTTCTCAATCGTCATATCACCTTCATTGACTTTTTCATCGAAGGTAAAACCATACTGAAAGCCAGAGCAGCCACCGCCAGTAACATATACACGCAGTTTTAAATTAGGATTCTCTTCTTCAGTGATCAAAGCCAACACTTTGGTCGCTGCAGCGTCAGAAAATTTTATTGGTAATTCAGTATCAGACATAGGGAGTAAATTCTCATATAACAACGGTGGAATTATCTTAAACTTGACTATTTCAGTCAAGTATTAGTGTGTGGTTTCAGGGTATTTTTCAAGAACATTTTGCCATAAGTAATTTTCATCGATACGAGAATCTTTTTGCCACTTAGTTTTTGGCAAAATGGCCGCTAACTCAAGTTTTTCTGGCTTAAAGTTATCTGGCAAGGTGAATTCCCCTTCGATGATCTGAAAATATTGGAAGCTAAACGCTAAATCTTTGTCTGTCAGCTTAGAAATCGATGACAATTTCAGTTTACTCGGCTTATCATTTAAGCTACCTAAAAGTGCTATTTCTACATGCCCTTTCGCATAACGTTTCTTTATTTTTTGTTGTACTAAAGCAATTTGAAAACGAAAGTGATTTGGGCTTTCGGTGTGTGAAATAATAACATTATCAATCACTAAACCATCAGCTTGTTTTTCTGGTGCCATCACTTTTTCATAAAACGCTAACTGTTTCTTGACCTGATAATGTTGTTGTTCCATTTCGCGCAACAATTTTTGCGACTTCTGGTTGGCTAATCGTTCAACTTCTAATTCAACTTCTAAGGTGTTTATCTGCCTAACTTGCTCCGCTTGTTTTGCGTATAAGCTATCTAAACGCTGCTGTTGCTGCTGCATTGTTTGTTTTTGATAGGTGTGAAAAAAGTTGCCTATACGGTAGCCGCAAAACAGACAGGTCAAAATTAACAACAACAGTAAAATTGCCGAGCGAAATGTACCTAAGCGCACAACAACGGTATTTAAATTTATTTTTGCTAACCAACTCATTTGAAAAGTATTATGATATCCAACAAATATTTACCAAACATTTAACCCCACAATAAAGCAAAGATCTTTATATGATGTCGTTAACCTCGTTAAGAAAACGATTAGCCTTACCACAAACCTCTTGGCAATTATGTCTGCTTGCGGCTATTGGTGGCGCGTTTTCTGCTTTACTGATCATCTTGTTCACACTCAGTATTGAAGGGTTACAACGATTTTATATCAGTCAGAAGGACGATTATACCACTTTAGATCCAGTAAGTCGTTTTGATTTACCAATTATTGGCGCAATACTCATTCTGCTATTTGCCTGGCTTACTGGTTATCAATATTTACGTACTGGTATTCCGTTTGTACTTCACAGATTAAAAGTCGCTCATGGTATTATTCCTCTGCGTAATACCCTGAATCAATTTGTCGGCACTGTCATCGCATTAGCTGCCGGATTTTCTGTCGGTAGAGAAGGTCCTGCCGTGCACTTAGGTGCGGCATGCAGTAGTTACATCGGTAGTGTATTGCACTTACCTTATAACACCATTAGAACACTCTGTGCCTGTGGCATTGCCGCTGGTATTTCTGCCAGTTTTAACACGCCATTAGCTGCAGTAATTTTTGTGATGGAAGTAATTTTACGCGAATATAAAGTACATATTTTTATTCCCGTGATGATTGCCTCGATTGTCGGTTCTATGGTCACTCAAGGTGTTTTTGGCCCGGCCCATGAATTTGAATATTTTGCGAAGATCCAGCTAACCATTAGTCATTATCCATCAATCGTATTGTTAGGGATTTTTCTCGGCGTCTTAGCGTTTATTTTTAACCGCTATCTTACACTATTAATCAAATATTCCAGTAACTATCACATTGTCCCTCGCCTACTGTTAGCGGCATTTATTACTGGCGGGCTAGGGTTAGCAATTCCATTTGCCATGGGAACAGATATCAGCGCCGTTAATTTTTCAATCACCCATGAACAAGGCGCGCTGTTATTGGTCGCGTTACTGTTTGCCAAAATTATCATGACGGTTGCCGCATTAGGTTTAGGTATTCCTGGCGGTATCATTGGCCCAATCCTCGCTATAGGCTCTATTGCTGGAGCGTGCGCAGCCAGCATTTTCCCTCATTTATTTTCAGGTCAATATTTAGCAACAGACTATGCATTAATGGGCATGGCAGGGTTCTTAGCTGCAACATTAAATGCGCCATTAGCGGCATTGTTAGCGGTCGTTGAATTATCAAATCAAATCGAAATTATCATTCCAAGCATGATAGTTATTACCGCATCTTGCTTAGTCTCGGGGCAATTTTTCCGTAATCGCTCGGTTATTATCATGCAACTTGAAGTACAAAATTTACTGTATCGTAAGACGCCGATTGAGAAATCATTGCAACGCATCGGGGTGATTGGCGTTATGCAGGACAATCTTAAGTTTGTTCAAGCAAGCGATGAACAAAACTTGTTAGCATTAATAGAAGCGCAGAATAGTGAACAATTGCTCATCATGAAAAATGATGATGCCAAAAACAAATTTACCTGGTTTGAGCTAATGAAAGAGGAAGAAAAACCTCGGCTAGTGCGCCATCATCTAATCCCTCTTTCATATCAAGCAACGCTATCAGAAGCATATTTGTTACTCGTTAAACAACGTCAAGGTGCGGTTTATATTCACGATGAGCACAGAGATAACGTTATGGGTATAGTAACATTTGAACAAATACGTCAATATTTATTGAAAGGAAATTTAACACCATGACAATACTTTGGTTAAAAGCGTTACATGTCAGTTTTATGGTGGCTTGGTTCGCCGGAATTTTTTATTTACCTCGCTTATTCGTTAATCACGCAGAAAGCACAGATAAGAGCGTGATTGCCCAGCTTAAAGGCATGGAAAAACGCCTTTTATATTTTGTCACCCCTTTTGCTATTTTAACCGTAGTATTTGGCAGTGCGCTGATCTATCAATACGGTTACCCATGGTTTGTTGCCGCGAAATGGCTACATATTAAAATCACCTTAGTATTAGCGTTATTGATTTATCACGGCTACTGTTTCAAGTTATTGAAAGTGTTTGCTCAAGATAAAAATACCCGTTCGGGTAAGTTTTATCGTATTTTTAATGAAATCCCAGTGATCATTTTATTTTCCGTGGTGATATTAGCGTACGTAAAACCGTTTTAATTACGCGCTGACAAGGCTCATTTAGCTAAGTCAGCTTTTAGGGCTGATGTAAATCAATAATCAACGAATTAACTTGGCTAAACTGTCAGGTTAAAATTCTCAATTAACGTTGGTTATGCTATATTTCTGCCCCAAAATACCCTGGTAATAAAAATGTGCCAGCAGATCATATCTAAATTAGGTAACTTGTATGATGACCTTTGAAGGTAGCCATATTCTTTCTGTTTCACAGTTTGACCGTGAAGCTATTTCAAAAATATTAGCGGTCTCCGCACAAATGGCGCCGTATGCCATGCGACAAAAGCGTTGTCATGTATTAGACGGTGCGATTTTAAATAACTTATTCTTTGAACCAAGCACACGTACCCGCGTCAGTTTTGGTTCGGCGTTTAACTTACTTGGTGGCTTTGTCCGTGAAACGGTTGGCGAAGAAAATTCGTCGTTAACCAAAGGTGAATCGCTATTTGATACCGCACGAGTGATCAGCGGTTATTCCGATGTTATTGCAATGCGTCACCCTAAAATGCACTCGGTTAGTGAATTTGCCGAAGGTAGCAGTGTGCCTGTTATCAATGGTGGTGATGGTGCCAACGAGCATCCAACACAAGCACTGCTTGATTTATTCACGATTCAATCAGAGATGAAACCTCACGACAAGACCTTAGATGGTATTAACATCGCACTCATGGGCGATCTTAAACATGGCCGTACCGTGCATTCTTTATCTAAGTTATTGAGCTTATATAAAGATGTTAGTATTACCATGATTGCTCCCGATGCGTTACAGATGCCAGATAACGTTATTGCCACACTTGAAAATGCTGGGCACCGAATTACCTTAACCGACAAAATTGAAGGTAATCTCGCTTGTGATGTCATTTATCAAACGCGTATTCAGCAAGAACGTTTTGCAAGCCCTGATGAAGCAGAATTATACCGTGGGCACTTTAGTTTAAATAAAGAAGTCTATCGTCAGTATTGTAAACAACACACAGTGATCATGCACCCGCTACCTAGAGACTCTCGTCCAGAAGCAAACGAATTAGACAATGATTTGAATGACTTAGAGAATTTGGCAATATTTAGACAAGCACAAAATGGTGTTTTAGTACGTATGGCGCTGTTTGCTCTAGCGCTCGGCGTCGAAGAAAAGCTTAGCCAATATGAACGACCTGTCACTTGGTATAGCAACAAGAACCTTACATTGTAATCATTGATAAAAATATATTAACAAGGCAAGACAAATGGATAAATCACAACAGCTTTTTAATCATGCGCAAGAAATCATTCCTGGTGGTGTCAATTCTCCTGTACGTGCCTTTAACGGCGTAGGCGGTACTCCTTGTTTTATCAAGCGAGCACAAGGCGCTTATATTTATGATGCCAATGATAAAGAATACATTGATTATGTTGGCTCTTGGGGACCAATGATCTTAGGGCATAATCACCCTGCAATACTCAATGCAGTAATTGAAACGGCAAAAAATGGTTTAAGTTTTGGTGCACCGACCGAACTTGAGATCACTATGGCCGAGAAAGTACGTGAACTCGTACCATCAATGGAAAAATTGCGTATGGTAAGCTCAGGCACCGAAGCCACCATGAGCGCAATTCGTCTTGCCCGTGGTTATACCGGTCGTGACAAAATATTAAAATTTGAAGGCTGTTATCACGGTCACGCTGATTCATTATTAGTAAAAGCTGGCTCAGGTGCTTTAACTATGGGTGTGCCAAATTCTCCTGGTATTCCTGCAGATTTTGCTAAACACACGTTAACCGTTGCCTATAATTCGCTTGAGCAAGTAAAAGAAATCTTTGCCGAACTTGGTGAACAAATTGCCTGTATTATTGTTGAGCCTGTGGCTGGAAACATGAATTGTATTCCACCAGTTGATGGTTTCTTAGAAGGATTGCGCGACATCTGCGATCAATACCAATCTGTATTGATTTTTGATGAAGTTATGACTGGTTTCCGCGTTGCCTTAGGCGGCGCTCAGGCGTATTACAATATCAAACCAGATCTCACTACTTTAGGTAAAGTGATCGGCGGTGGTATGCCAGTTGGCGCATTTGGCGGTAAAAAAGAAATAATGGATTACATCGCCCCAGTAGGCCCGGTTTACCAAGCAGGTACATTATCAGGTAACCCAATAGCTATGGCTGCTGGTTTAGCGTCGCTTAATGAATTAAGCCAAGGCGATAAACACAGCCAGTTAGCTAAAGCCACCGAGAAATTAGCGATGGGCTTTAAAGCCGCCGCAGAAAGAAACGGCGTGTCTTTATCCATTAATTATGTCGGTGCCATGTTTCGTTTCTTCTTTACCGACGAAGATAAAATCACCAGTTTTGCTCAAGCAACGGCGTGTGACACTGAGAAATTTAAGCGTTTTTTCCACTTAATGTTAGAAGAAGGCATTTATTTAGCGCCGTCAGCATTTGAAGCAAGCTTTTTATCAACCGCTCATGGCGATGAAGAACTTGATAAAACGCTTGCTGCAGCCGATCGTTGTTTCGCTAAATTATAAGACAGCTAATAAAAATCGCCGTTTACTCGAAATATTTTAAGTAAACGGCGACTTTCTTTACCTGTTATTTAACTGTTATCTAACTTGTTTTTTCGGTCATTAATTCTTGTTGTAGCCAATTCAATGCTTGCTGCCAGCCCAGTTCCATACCTGAGAAAATACGATAATTCCAACCATCAAAAGCACGCAATTTATAAAGCTCATCAGTCAGTTTTTTAGCATCTTCTGAATAATAAACAAATGCAATTGCGACAAGATTTTCATAGGAAGCGACGCTTAATTTAGCTTCGTAACTGTAGGTATAATTGTTAACTCGATTAATCAACATAGCAAAACGTTCAGAAAAGTGTTCATTGATAAATTGATGGCATTCTTCAATCATCTCCAAAGACATATTAACCCCTTCGTCAACCACCACTTCAACAATATGCTCAGAAAGCATTTTGAAATTGGCAAAACTTAAGCGGTGCTTCATAGATGCTCTCCTCAATATGATTATTTTAAATTGTCATTCATTCACCCGTTTTAGGATAACGAAACCCTAATAAACTCTAGTAACA
>JBNKXM010000014.1:0-14865 GCA_050300315.1 Thalassotalea sp.
ACCTTGAGGCGTTAATTCTACTTGTAATTCACCGTTCATCATTTGTCGTTCAAATTCAGCATTTTCTCCGACATATGAGGCAACGATTCTTGCGATTTGTCGATCCGCTAATAACACGCCTAAACCAAAATCATCGACACCACAGTTATTTGAAACAACGGTTAAGCCTCGAGTACCTTTACGTTTTATTTCTGCAATCAAGTTTTCAGGGATACCACAAAGGCCAAAGCCACCGGCAATCACCGTCATATTATCGGTTAACCCTGCCATCGCTTCTTGATAGCTAGTCACCACTTTATTAAATCCTGACATTATTCTCTCCTACTTCACCGTCCAACCGCCATCAAGCACTAACGCTTGTCCGGTCATATTCTTTGCGTGTTTACTTGCTAAAAAGCACACAGTTGCCGTGATTTCTTCAATGTCGATAAATGCTTTTTTAGGCATAGGCTCTAACATGATTTTATTAATCACGTCTGCTTCACTGATACCATGCTGTTTCGCTTGATCGGCTATTTGTTTATCAACTAGAGGCGTTTTTACATACGCAGGACAAATGGTGTTTATTGTGATATCAGTATCAGCCGTTTCCAGCGCAATAACTTTAGAAAAACCAATTAGGCCGTGTTTTGCTGCAACATAAGCCGACTTAAATGGAGATGCCACTAAGCCATGAATTGAACCAATGTTAATGATCCGGCCAAAGCCATTATTACGCATGCTTGGCAGAATAGCTTTGCAGGTGCGAGCAGGCCCGGTTAACAAGACATCGACAATTTTTTGCCATGCTGACATCGGAAAATCTTCTAGTCGTGAGACATGTTGAATACCGGCGTTATTAATTAAGATATCGATTTTAGTGTCAGCAAGTTGTTCAAGCATACGTTCAATGTCTTGCTCATTGGTCACATCAAGTACAATACCATCAGCCTTAATATCAAGCTCAGCCAATTGCTGTTGTGCTTGGCTAACTGCTTGTTCATTGATATCAGTTATGATGACTCTAGCTCCTAATTGGGCAAGTGATTTGGCAATACCAAAGCCAATACCGCTGCCAGCGCCAGTGATCAATGCTGTCATATTTTCCATGATTAGTGCTCCAAGAACGCTTGCAAGGTATCGGCTTTTGCTTGAATAGCAAACAAGCCATTTAAATGCCCCCAACTACCGGGGATTTCATCATACTGGCTCTGTTTGCCTAATAAGTTATGCGCTTTTTTCGCCATTTCAGGAAACAACAACAGGTCATTCACCGATGGCAAAAATAAGGTTTTCGCTTTGACTTTCGAAAGGCTTGCAGCCAAATCATTGTTATGACCCGCGATAAATAACTGACAAGCACGCACTAAATACAAGATATGATTCGCATCCATGGCATCAATACGTTTATCAGCCGCGCCGTACAACCAATCAACCACAGGGAAATTTGCGGTAATGTCATTTAACGCCTTGGTGTTTAACGCTTGATGAGTAGGATTTGATGCATTAAATCCGCTTGGGTGCATTGCTTCTTGCGTGATGGTCGCTAACGAGAGTTGCAAGCCTTTTTTTGGTGCTTTACCTTGATAGTAATCTCCGGCATTCCATAACGGATCTAATTTAATCGGTGCCGCCCATTTTTCTAACCCAGCAACCAACCAAGCATCTGACTCTGCAACACCAATCACTGACACCATACGTTCAACCATATCAGGATAAGTTACCGCCCATTCTAGCGATTGCATTGACCCCATAGAGGCGCCAACCACAGCATGTAATTTCTTAATTCCTAAGCTATCAATCAGCGCTTTTTGGACATTTACAAAGTCACGAATGGTAACGACAGGAAAAGTTAAGCCGTAAGGTTTACCCGTTGCAGGATCGGTCGAAGCTGGGCCTGTGGTGATAACATTTTTATCAAAAGCACTAGCATTTACTAAGGTATCAGAACTGATGACAAAATATTTATTGGTATCAATCGCTTTGCCTGGGCCAATAATGGCATCCCAATAGCCTGCCATTGCATCACTTTCTTGGTATTTTCCTGCCGCATGCGAATTACCAGTAAAGTAATGGGTAATAAGAATAGCGTTTGATTTATCCTTATTGAGTTTGCCATAAGCTTCCCAGCCAACATTAACTTGCTGAATCGTATGACCATTAAACGTGTGAAAATTATCAATGGTAAATTTTTGTTTTTCTACCAGTAAACTGTCTGCCATCCCTTGAAATGACAGCAAGATACTGACAATAAATAACGCGATACGAGTGTTCATAAAAAACCTTTCTTAATTAAATTAAACCTAAACAAAAATAAATAACGTAATGGCGAGCACTAACCCTAACAGAGGTACAATCCCTGTCATAGCAAACATCGAGAAATATGCGCTGGCATGTGTTTCCTTACATATTGCCCGAATGGTAGTCACTACATAGCCATTATGTGGCAAGGTATCTAATGCGCCGGAGCTAATTGCGACTACACGATGCAATTGTTCTGGATTTACTCCTTGATCGATATAATGAGGCGCTAACAGCGGCAGCGCGATAGCCTGACCACCCGATGCCGACCCTGTTAAACCAGCAATAACACTGACAGCTACTGCTGCGCCAATCAACTCATTACCTGGGATCTGGGTCATCACTTCGACCGCTAACTGAAACGCATCGGTTGATTTCGCCACTGCGCCAAAGCCGACTACAGCGGCAGTATTACCTATGGCAATCAATGCCCCGTTAGTGCCTTCAGAAATTGCATGATTGATATTATGAAAATGTTTTCGATTGACTAACCAAATCGTTACCACACCACCAGCTAAAGCTACAATGAGGGCATTGTGACCAAAATATTGATGCAAACCAAATGACAAAGCGAGTACCACTATTAAAGGAATAACACCTGATATTGCATGAGGATAATCACGCTCGGGTATGACAGGATCATCGTCTCGATGTTGAAATGCTTCACCATTAGCGACGGCGTTTTGTATTAAACGTTTTAACCACCAATAACCAAATAACGCCATAAAAACAGCAACAACTAAACTGACTTGCCAGCCAGCGTACGGCGTTGTTCCTAAGTATTTTATCGGTATCCAATTTTGGATTTCAGGCGACCCTGCCGAGGTCATGGTAAAAGTAACCGAACCAAATGCTAACGTAGCAGGGATAAAACGACGGGGTAAATTGGCGTCTTTAAATAAGCTTAACGCCATAGGGTAGACAGAAAAAGCGACGACAAATAGGTTCACACCACCATAAGTTAAAATCGCACAGGCAGCAACAATTGCAAACACTGCTTTTTGCATACCAAGACGATCAACAATATAACGCGCAACACTGTCTGCCGCGCCGGTATCTTCCATGAATTTGCCAAATAACGAACCGAGCAAAAACATAAAAAACCAAGCGGCAATAAAGCTGGTAAATCCTGACATGTAAGTGCTGACGAAATAGCTATCACCAGTAAGCAATGACATATTATTGGTCACAGCTACCAGTAACGCACATAATGGCGCACTAATGAATAAATTCATGCCTCTCATCGTAAGAACCACTAATAATGTGAGTCCCCCAATTAGGCCGATCATACTTAACATAAGTAATTCCTGAGTAATGTAATTTTATCTATTGACTGAGATATCACCGACAAAACTCGTTACCTAACCTCGATATTTAGGTACAGATCCATTGTGCGCCGACAGTGAAAAAAAAGGTATAGTACTTAAGTACCACATACAGATGGATAACTCTGGGCTAGATTATTAGCGACTGAAAAATAATCACTACAAAACATAAATATAAAAAAAGATAGTATCCATTGATTGGGGGAGACATGAATAACTCATTGTTTATTAATAAAAGTGTCAGAAAAAAACACATAAATTGGAATAAGTCGCTGTGTACGCTGGCAATCACGACAGCATTGTTTGGCGGCACGGTAATGGCGGAAGAAACTGCCGTTAAGGAAAAAGATCCAAGCTTAGAGCGCATCGAAGTCACGGCGCGTAAATCGGTAGAAAGCTTACAAGAAGTTCCTGTTGCGGTAACGTCAATAAGTGCAGATGAACTTAGTGAACGAGGTATTGAAGTTATTACCGAAGTACAGCAGTTCTCACCTAACACCACGTTACAACGTAGTCGCGGTACCAACTCAACCATCACCGCATTTATTCGTGGTGTAGGACAACAAGATCCTCTTTGGGGTTATGAAGCAGGTGTCGGTATTTATATTGATGATGTTTATCTCGCCCGTCCGCAAGGTGCTGTGCTTGATTTGCTCGATATCGAACGCGTCGAAGTGCTGCGTGGCCCACAAGGAACCCTCTATGGTAAGAATACCATAGGTGGTGCAATCAAATATGTTACAAAAGAAATGTCTGGTGAAGGCGAGTTCCGCATTCAAGGTACGCTTGGCGAATATAATCAAAAAGACATTAAAGTTACTGGTCAGTATCCGCTGATCAAAGACAAACTCTTTGTTGGTTTTGGTTTTTCAAGCTTGCAGCGTGATGGTTACGGTGAATACCTAACTTCTGATTTAACGAATCAAGACAGCGAAAACTATAATAAAGACGTTACCGCAAGTCGTATCACGCTAGAATATCACCCAAGAGATGATTTATTCTTTCGCTTAAATTGGGATCATACACAAGATGATTCTAATGCCAAAGGCGGCTACCGTTTATTGCCAAGTATATTAACCGATGCTCCTGTACCTAGTAGCGTATTCGACTCATACACCAGCTTACCAACATGGAATGAAGTAGAACTCGAAGGGCTGAGCTTCACCGCTAATTGGAATGTTTCTGCTAACACTAGCATCAAGTATGTTTATGCTAACCGTGACAGTTATTCACCAACTAATATCGATTTTGACAATACGTCATTGCGCATTTTCGATGTGCCAGCAATCTATGACGATGAACAGAAAAGTCATGAAATTCAGCTAAACAATACTGGCGATAACTATAAATTTGTTTCTGGATTATATTATTACGATGGCGAATCCTGTGGGCAATTTGAAGCGATACTGGAAGTATTGGGTAACGCAATTGGTGTTCCTGGGCTAACCCGTGAAGTCAGTGGTTGCAGCAACTCAACCAGTAAAGCGGCTTATGCACAACTTTCTTATGATTTAACCGATCAATGGTCAATCACTGCTGGGGCTCGTTACACTCAAGATGAAAAACGCGCCAAAGTAAATAACGGTTTGATCTTTGCCACGGTTTATCCGGAGTCTGGCTGGGTAGATGGCTATGTTCGTCCCGAGGGTGACTTAGTACCGACCGTCCTTGATGACAGTGACGATTGGTCTAAATTTACACCGCGTATTGGTGTTGAATATCAAGCCAATGATGATTTGATGCTCTTTGCCAGTTTCTCACAAGGTTTTAAGTCAGGAACGTTTAACCCAAGAGCAACAACGGCAGAACCTGCAGCAAATCCGGAAGATGTTGACTCATTTGAGCTAGGGATGAAAAGTGAATGGTTAAACAATCGCCTTCGCGCCAACATTACATTATTCTCGTTAGAGCATAACGACCGTCAATATATTTCGGTGTTACCAGGCGCAGATTCAACCCAGCTTAATCAACGTTTAGGTAATATTGGTACGTCAGATGCAACCGGTATAGAAGCTGAATTTACCTACTTAGCCACTGATGCGTTATTGTTATCAGCAAGCTTTGGTTATATCGATTCTGACTTCAAAAAAGTTATCGATACCGATCCAACCACTGGCTTAACCTTTGATAAATCTGAGCTATTTACCATCTCAAATACGCCAGATTACACCTTTAACTTAGGCGCTACTTATACGGTTGAGTCAAGCGTAGGTGATTTCATCATCAATGGTAGTTACTATTACCGCGATGATTATGTGTTATTTGAAGAAAATAGCTTACTCACCCAAGATGGCTACGGTATCGCCAATTTAAGTATCACTTGGTATAACACAGATGGCGATTTCAGCGTTGGTTTACATGCGAAAAACTTAACCGATGAAGAATATATGATAGGTGGTTACCAATTTGTTACCCCACAAGCCGATGGTAGTTATTTGCCTGGTTTAGGTGGCGATAATACTTTGATTGGCTACTTCGGTGACCCTCGTACGATCTCGTTAACCGCTAGCTACCAATTCTAGCTAACGAGATAAACAAGGCGACGTTAGCAATCCCGTGGTGCTGGCGTCGCCTAATTAATTGGTGTTTAATACAGTCATTGAGATTTCTATGAGTATAGAATTTGTGAAACTCGCCATCGCAGATGATCATCCCTTATTTCGTGCCGCGTTAATACAAGCGACCAAAAGTACTATCCCGCACAGCGATATTATTGAAGCTGAATCATTCGACAGTTTAGTCGACGCCGTTACACAACACCCAGACATTGAGTTGATATTTCTTGATCTTAATATGCCGGGCAATGATGGTTTTACGGGATTAACGACCTTAAAAAATACCTATCCTGACATTCAAGTGATCATGGTATCAGCCACCGAAGAAGGTTCGGTTATCAACAGAGCAATTGGCTTAGGCGCAAGTGGTTATATTCCTAAATCAGCTTCTCTCGAAGAAATATCCGCCGCAATTAATATTGTGCTCGACGGTGAAACTTGGTTACCTGAAGGAATCGTTATTGATGATCAAGACAGCGAAGAAAAAGCAATTGCCGAGAAGCTAGGTAAGCTCACCCCAGCGCAATATAAAGTGCTACAAATGATTGCCGATGGTCTACTCAATAAACAAATCGCTTACGAAATGCATATCCAAGAACCTACCGTTAAGAATCACGTTTCAGCCATCTTACAAAAACTGGCGGTAAATAACAGAACCCAAGCCAGCACGCTCTTTCAAAAACTTAAACAAATCAATGCTATTGAGCAAGGATAGCCTCTTTTAACTAAAGAGTTTATGCTAATAATTTCTTAATAGTGCGCTTTAATGCCGCCGGTTTTACTGGTTTATGAATAAACATGTAACCATGTTCCACCACTTGCTCGTGGATTTCATCGGAATGATCGGCAGAATTAATGATCACTGGGATATGACTGTGCAATTGCTGATTAACATAGTTGACCGCTTGCACCCCAGTTTTTCCACCGTCAAGATGATAATCAGCAATAATAATATCGGGACGTTGTTGATGGCAAGATGCCAGCGCCGAGATATCGTCAATAGCCGTTTGTACCTTACAGCCCCATTCGGTTAAACGCTTTTCCATTGCCATTAATACAGATTCATCATTATCGATAACCAGCACCCGTAAATTCGCTAAATCGAGACGACTACTTGTGTGACTGACACCAGATTGATGAGTGATTTTGCTATCAACCTTAATAATCGGCAGGGTTAACGAAAAGCAACTACCAACACCTAAGGTTGACTCTAATGTCAACGGAATACCCAAAATTTTACATATCCGAGCGGTAATCGCTAAACCCAGCCCTAAACCTACACCTTGTTTATCATCGCCACGGGCAATGTTTTGTTCAACTTGCTCAAAATCATTAAAAATCCGTTGCTGGTCTTGCTCTGCGATACCAACGCCAGTATCGATAATACGAATACGAATATCGCCCGCTACTTGTTCTACCGCTAGCGTTATCTCACCCTCATTGGTGTACCGAATCGCATTAGCTAATAGATTTTGCAACACGCGCCGTAGCAGTTTCTTATCCGAGCGCGTCCCTAATGAAACCATGTGCGCTGAAAATGCTAGCCCTTTGTTTTGCGCAATAAGGCTGGTTTCTTCACAAATGGGCTGCATAAATTCTTCGATATGAAAATCTTCGACATAAGGCTGTGTAGCGCCAGCATCAAGCTTAGTTAGCTCAAGAATGGACGACAATAATTGCTCGGCATTGGTCAGCGAATGATGAATATTTTGGCTTAGTTCATTGAGCTCTTGTCGGTCGACTGACGGCGCTAAGGTTTTCTCGGTGAGAATCGATGAAAATAAGCTAGCGGCATTAAACGGCTGTAATAAATCATGACTCAGCGCCGCAAAATAGCGGGTTTTATTAACATTTGTTTGTTCCGCTTCTTGCTTAGCTACCGCCAGATGTTGATTTAATTTTTGTAGATCTTGTGTACGCTTCTCAACACGAGTTTCAAGATGCACATTGATTTCTTCTAGTGCTTTTTGCGTGTTAACAAACTCGGTAATGTCTGAATAAGTGGTAACGAAACCGCCGCCGGGTAAAGGATTACCTGACATTTCATAAACCTTACCGTTCTTTTGTACCCGTTGAAAACGATAAGGACAACCCTCTTCTAGATAAGCAATACGTTTAGCAATTTCAATCTCTGCATGCTGTTTGTTAAAAAATCCACGCTTAGCATTAAACTTAAGCACTTCTTCCACTGGGCGGCCGACAAAAATTTCTGCTTCTGGGTAGTTAAACATTTCAATATAGCGCCGATTCCACGCGACGATCCGCAGTTCTTTATCAACCACAGAAATTCCTTGTTCAACGTTTTGAATTGTTGCTTGTAGTAACGAGCGATTAAAGCGCAGTAGTTCACTGGCTTCGTCGACTATATCTACCACGTCATTTAACAAAGCATGTCGACGACGTTTTGCCGAATCTAGTAATAACCTCGCCGAGGCACCACCGATAACACCGCTTAATTCTTGCTCTGCCGTTTGTTCTAAAGACACAGGTGCAGTATGCTGCCAATCAAAGTGCTGCTGTTGGAAATGTTGATAAATAAGACGATCGGCAAACTCTTTACCAAAAAAACGTACTACTAAGTTATGTAGATCCCTAATCGTAAGCTTTGATGCTAAGTGTTGCGCGGTTTTATCTTGACCATTAGCGTCGATAAAATGTAATGCTTGAAGTTGCTCATTGATATCTGGCGCTATAGTTAACGAATAATAAATAAAAACAATTAAGCTCGCCGCCAAACTGACCACGACACCATGAGAAATAAAATCTAATTCTAAGCCAAACATTTGCGTGGGCTTTAACCATTGAATGCCTAACAAGCCGTTCGCAATTAATGAATCAATATTGATCAAGCTATGATTTAACGATGGAAATAACAGGGTGTACGCCCACAGCGAAGTACCAACGGCAATGCTACGATATGCCGCTTTAACATTGGCTCTGCGCCACACCAAGCCCAACAGCAATGCCGGTGCAAACTGTGCAACTAAAGTCATTGCCATCAAACCAGTTACTGCCAATAACTGCGAGTTTGACGTCAAATGATAATAGGCATAGGCCGCCAATAAGATAACCACTATGGCGATGCGTCTGATGATCAGCAATTTATTCGGACTAAGGCGTTGTTGTTGATTTTGACCGCTTTCTTTCGCGAGTAGTTTAGGCGTGATCAAATCGTTCGATACCATAATGCTCAACACTATAGTTGCGACGATCACCATACTGGTTGCCGCGGAAAATCCCCCTAAAAATGATACGGCGGTCATCAAGTGATTGCCGGCGTACATAGGTAACTCAAGCATAAAACTGTCTGAGCCTATTTTAGAGCCACCAAAAATAATCAAACCAGCATAAGCAATCGGCAAAGCGAATAAATTCATCAAAATCATGTAAAGCGGGAACAACCAACGCGCTTTGTTAAGTTCTCGCTGATTGTCTTGTTCAATAAACGCCATATGAAACTGCCTCGGCAGGCAGAACATCATCAGTACCCCGAGCAGCGTTTGGGTGAGATAAACATAGCTTGGCGGTGATTGAATACTTTGTACCGCAGCATTCTCTTTAGCTTGAGTAAAGAGATCATCAATACCATTAAACATCAAATAACAAACAAAGATACCTATCGCAAGAAACGTGACTAATTTGATGATCGATTCAAACGCGATGGCAAGCAATAAACCTGGGTTATGTTCTGACGGTCTGATCCTGCGGGTACCAAAAAGAATGGCAAACACTGCCAACGTTAAGGTAAAAAATAATGTGATGTCGATATTGATTAATGCCGAGCTGTTATGAGTCACCGCATTAACGCTATTCGTGATGGCTCGTAACTGCAATGCAATATAGGGAATAATGGCAAACACCGCGGTGACAGTGATCAACCCCGCCAGTTTTGATGATTTTCCATAACGTGAGGCAATAAAATCCGCTAACGATGTTAATGACTGCTCACGGCAGATTCGAGCCACTTTTAGCACTAACGGCCATGCAAAAATAAACACTAAAATTGCGCCCGCATAGGTTGGCGTTAGCCACCAGCCAGTTTGTGCCGTTTGCCCCGTTACGCCATAAAACGCCCACGAGGTACAATAAACCCCTAAACCTAAACTATAAACAATAGGCTTTAATTTTGTTGATATCGCATATTTATCGCCAACAAACGCGATAACAAATAATAATATCAAATAAAAAAATGTTAAAAAAACTAACCCAGAAATAGGTAACATGATGCCAAATTATTATTATTGTGAACTGGCATGGTAATCCAATTACTGCAAAATGCGAATAGTGCTAAAGTCATAGTAAAATATTTACCATCACAGTTATAACAATAAATGATCGTCGATTGGGATAAAATCATCGGCACTGTTGATCAACGAATTTGCGGTCAGCTTTAACACCCCATACACACAAGTATTGACGTGATATTTCTGACGCAAATGCTGTAACAACAAGTCAAAATCACCGTCTCCTGACAACAAGACAATTTCATCAACTAGCCCTGCCGCTTCCATAATATCTATGGTGATACCAACATCCCAGTCACCTTTAGCTGTACCGTCACTGCGCTGAATAAAAGGCTTCAATTTAACGTCAAAACCTATGTGCTTCAGGGCTTTTTGAAACTTATGCTGAGCATCGTCACTACGTGCAATTGCATAGGCATTGGCGACAACAATATCGCCTTGTGCCGCTAAACGATGCCAAAATTCACGATAATTAAACTGACGATTAAAGGTATCTCGTGTCGTGTAGTAAATGTTTTGTACATCAACAAAAACAGCAATTTTCTTCAAAAATATTCCCTAATGATTAGCGCAAAAAGTCACGCGTCGTTATTATTTTAATGATTTTAGCTGCGCTAAACGATACAAGAGTATTGACGTTTTCTCGATGTTTTTAGATAAAATAGTCATATCTGCCACTTCGTTCTTAGTGTGTCCGCCTCGTCCGAGCAAGCCTAATCCATCCAACGCCATATCAACATGATTAGCTGCAAAAGAAATATCAGCCGCACCCGCTTTTCTTGGATTAGCACCGATCACTTGGTTATAGCCCAGATCTTGGCTCACTTGGCTATACAGCGCCAATAATTGACTATTACCATCACTTGGTGCCATCGGCGGGTAACCTTGTTCAAAATGAATTTCTGCCTGAGTATGCGGTAAATGTTGACTAACAATCTTGGTCATCACCTCTTTTGCGTGCTCAACCTGAGCATTAGATAATGCCCGTAGATCACCTCGTACCAACAAGGTTTGAGCAACAACATTTGATTTACCAAACGCAGAAAGCTTAGCATTCATTTTATCGTCATCAATACGGGTACCACCAGCGATCACCGCTGGATTAAAGGTTAGGTTTTCCTCATCTGATAATTGCTCACGAAAGGCATTTAAAATGCGTGCAGCCTCGTATACCGCGCCATAACCTATATCTTGTGTAAAAATTTGCGATGAATGAGCCGCCGTCCCAGAGACATTCAGCGTCCAGCCGATGTAACCACGACGTGCCACCATAGCCGTGTTAATGTCGCCGTCACCATCTTCAAAACCTAAGGCGATATCTGCCCATTTCCCGCCGTCAATTATCGCTTTTTTCGACAATGCCAGTGGCCTGCCACTACTTTCTTCATCGCCTGTCATCACCACTTGAACACTGAGATTGTCCAATACGCCTTGCGCTTTTAGTACCTGCAAGCTTGCCAGAATAATGGCATTACCGCCCTTCATATCGATAAGCCCAGGGCCAGTTGCTTCCGTAGGTGACAATTGTTGATAAGCCTGAAATTCATCATTTTTCGTAAACACGGTATCAAGATGGCCAATCATCAGTATTTTTTTAGCGTTAGGGTTAGCACTGAGGTGTGTCGCAACAACATGTCCTGCGCGATTAAATGCACTGCCATCTATCCATTGCGTTTGAAAACCCAAACTCTGATATTGTTCAATCATCAACTGACCAACCGCTTTCACGCCACTAAAATTCATGGTACCGCTGTTAATATTGACGCTTTTTTTAAGTAAGGCTAACGTCGTTGGCAACTGTTGGTGTATTTGTTTCACCAATTGCTGTTCGGTGGTATCTAATGTTTGAGCACTCGCTACATTCATAATACCGTTGGCAAGTAGAGCGACCAATACATCGAATAGTTGAACAAAATGGCGCATATTAACGTCCTTAATTTTTCTGTTAATCGATAAATTTTTATTAGTTACTAACGGTGGATATAGGAAAACTTTCACTAAAACTGTTAAACTAAATGTTCATATTAATTTGAGTAAAACAAGATGTTAGCATTTCGACAATTTATGTATTTTCTATTAAACCTACCCATCAAACTTTGGGTTAATTGTAGAATTGTTGCCGACGATATCTTCGATAATAAACAAGCTAGTGATAATAAACCAATCTTTTATGTGGTTCGTCACCAATCCGCAAGTGATTTATTAACATTACAAAAAGCCTGCAAAAAACTTGGCTTTCCTAACCCTTTAGAAAAAGTCACTATTCATGGCAAAAGTTTTAATCGCACCATTTGTTTAGAAAAACCAAGTCGATTATTTGGGCGAAATGCACATAGCCAAACCGATGCCCAAGAGCAGGGATTGGCGATACTAGAAGAACACCAAAACGATAAAACCCTTGATGCTCAGTTGATCCCAGTGAATTTAGTCTGGGGCAGAAAACCAACCATAGAAAAAAACAATGCTAATGTTGGCACTTTGTTAGCCGATCAAGAATCACCTAACTGGTTGAGAAAATTTTTTATTGTCCTGTTTTTAGGGCGAAATACCTTAGTACGCTATAGTGAGCCGCTGTCGTTTCGATTTATGGCAGATAAACATGGTACGGATAAAACCATTGCTCGCAAATTACTACGCGTTGCCCGCTTTCATTTTTATCGCCAGAAAATAGCCGCTACTGGTCCTCGGTTGATGCATCGCCAACAGATGTTTAAGACCTTACTGAGAAATCCATCGATAAAACGTTTGCTCCAAGATGAGGCCGCCAGCAAAAAACAAAGTGACGCTCAAGTTAAAAAGCGTGCGCTAAAAATTATGGATGAAATCGCCGGTGATTATCGAGAATCTATGATCCGCGTCGGCGAGCGCGTATTACATTGGTTATGGAACCGTTTGTATAGCGGCATCGAAGTTAACAATGCCAATACCTTACGCGAGCTAGCCGATGAAGGTCATGAGATCATTTATGTTCCCTGTCATCGTAGCCATATGGATTACTTGTTACTGACCTACATCATTTATCAACAAGGTTTAGTGACTCCTAGAATCGCTGCAGGGATCAACTTAAATTTTTGGCCTGCAGGCCCTATTTTTAGAAAAGCTGGGGCATTTTTCATTCGTCGTAGTTTCCGTGGTAACCGCATGTATTCCACTATCTTTAGAGAATATTTAGGCTTGTTATTCGAACGTGGCTATTCCGTCAAATATTACGCGGAAGGCGGACGCAGTCGCACGGGGAAATTACTCGAACCCAAAACCGGTATGCTCGCCATGACCATTCAAAGTTTATTGCGCGGTATTAATCGACCACTAACATTAGTGCCTGTTTATCTAGGTTACGAACATGTTATGGAAGTGGGTACTTACCATAAAGAGCTCAGCGGCAGTAAAAAACAAGATGAATCGATTTTTGGCGTTTTTAAAGCGATTAAAAATTTACGAAATTATGGCAAAGGTTATGTAAACTTTGGCACGCCTATCAATATCAACCAATTTCTCACAGAGCAAGTGCCGCAGTGGAAAAACGATATTGATGCCATTGATCCACAAAAACCGTCATGGTTAACGCCAAGCGTTAATTTACTTGCTGATAACGTTATGGTGGCGATCAACAAATGTGCGGCATTAAACGGCGTTTCACTGATAGCATTAATATTGCACGCTTCAGAGAACAAGGCATTATCTCGTCGAGAATTAGAAGCACAATTAGACTTCTTTTTGATGATCCAACGCACCGCGCGATATAGTGAGCAATTAACGATTCCGGAACAAAACGGCGAACAGTTGCTTGCCGATGCTATTGCACTGAATAAAGTCACGGTCGATCATGACAGCTTTGGTGATATTATTTCCTTGAGTGAATCTGCTGCGTTGGAAATGCGTTACTATCGCAACAATATCTTACATGCCTACTTGTTACCCGCATTGTTGTGTCGCATTTTAGATCGCACAGCGAAGATCAGTCAGCAAGATATCGAGCAACAAATCCAGATGATAATGCCGTTACTCAAGAAAGATTTCTTCTTATGGCAAGATAAACAAACCATCGGTGCGCAAATTGAACAAACGCTGCAAGCGCTTAAAGAAAATCAGCTGATTAAAGAGAGTAAAGCCGGTTTTTGGTCGTTATTTGACGATAGTCAGTCACGCAATAAAATCAAACTACTCGGGGAATGCGCCGAGGAAACCTTGCAACGACTGACAATTATTAGTTCATTAATGACACGCCTATCACCGATAAGCAAAAATGATTTGAACGATAAAGTGGTTGCCATCGCTAAACGGTTGTCGGTATTAAACAATATCAATGCGCCAGAATTTATCGATAAAAAAGCGCAAATGACCTTGATTAATGCTATGCGTGATAAAGCATTTATCGGTGCTGATGAAGATGGAAAGCTTATTGCTCACAGTACCTTAGATGTACTAAGAAGTAATGTCAGCAACTTGGTTGATATTGCA
>JBNKXM010000015.1:0-13826 GCA_050300315.1 Thalassotalea sp.
CCTGATTTTTTTTCTTTCTGATTCTATCCCTGAGATTTTATAAGTATGAAGAAAAATTAGTATTGCTGAAATTACAACTAGAATAATAAACAAACTGCTAATATCAAAAATTGTTATATATCTTTTTAACCAAACAGAATTTGATAATTTGCTCAATGGGCAATTACAGGCGCAAATGTCAGCTAAAAAGCGTAACTAGGAAAATTTATGGAATTTAAAGATTATTATAAAATTCTTGGTGTAGACCCTGACGCCAGCGGTAAAGAGATCAAAATTGCTTATCGTAAATTAGCACATAAATATCATCCGGATATGAATCCAGATGAAGGAGCAGAAGCAAAATTTAAAGAAGTTGCAGAGGCTTATCATGTGCTTAACAACGAGAAAACTCGCGCCGAATTTGATGAGTTAAGGCTATATGGCTCCCGATCTCAACAAGGTTTTCAACCACCACCAGGCTGGCACAGTTCTCAAGGTGATGAGTTTCAAGACTATGGTCAATTTAGTAGTGACTTTTCCGATTTCTTTAATGAGATTTTTGGTGGCAGAGCTCAATCATTTAATCAGCAAGGTTTTAGTCAATCGCATGATGTGAGAGGTCAGGATATCGAAGTTGAATTGCCGATTTTTCTAGAAGAAACATTACAAGAGTTCCAAAAAACCGTTGAATTTACATTACCTGCACAAGGCTCCGCACACGGTGTATCATCGAAAAAACAGCTGAAAGTAAAAATACCCAAAGGTGTAACTGATGGGGCAAGAATTCGTCTTAAAGGACAAGGTAAACCGGGTTACAGCGGTGGCGTAGCGGGTGATTTGTATTTACATATTCGGGTTGTACCACATCCGCTGTTTGATGTTTCTGGGCATAATCTCACTATTACCGTGCCGCTCGCTCCTTGGGAAGCGGCGTTAGGTGCTAAGATCACTGTGCCTACCTTAGAAGGAAAAATTAGCCTGTCAATTCCGCCAGATAGTCAATCAGGAGATAAGTTGCGGATCAAAGGTAAAGGCTTACAAACCAAGACGATTACCGGCGATCTATTTGCTATTATCAAAGTGGTTATGCCTGCGAAAACGAGTGCAAAAGCTAAAGCTTTATGGCAGAAGTTGGCGGCAACCGAAGGCTTTGAACCGAGAAGTGAATGGAGTGGCAAGTTATGAGTGAAACATTATTTACTATTTCATTTGATGAGCTTTGTCAGCATGAAGGCGTCGAAAGCCAATATGTTATTGAGATTGTCGAGTATGGTATTGTGCTTCCACTTAATAATGAACAAGGGAAAGACGATGCTGAGCAATGGCATTTTGATACCCGTAGTATTTATTGGCTTAAAAAAGCACTACGTTTGCATCAAGATCTAGAAGTTGATTGGGTAGCCGTTGCTATGGTGATTAAATTAATGAAACAAAAAGAAGCACTGAAAAAACAAAACGATGCATATCGACAACAGCTTAGGCGCTTCATTAAAGCTGATATCGACTGAATTTAACAGAGGAATAGTCAGTGGGGGCATAGCTATTCCTTTTTGTTTATAATAAACAATTATGGTTAACTCGCTGCTTTAAAATTACCATGAAATCCTAATGGTAAATGATACGGTAACCAAGCTCTTGCTATTGGTCCCGCCCCAATATCTGCGGCACTGAAAATATTTAAACAGCTACGTTTGCTTGGCACATGCAAAGCGGTGCCTATGATATAGCCAGTGCCTTCTATTCCACGAGGACACACGGGAATATGCTCCTCCACTAAATAATCATCGCCGTATTGGTAGCGTTGTTCGTTACCATTGTAGGTGTCTAAACAGATCAAGCTGTCGCTCCATAAACTATTGGCATGTGCCGATAAATGATAAAGGTAGCGATTGCGTAGTCCTGTTAAATGACCACATACTCTTGGAAACTCACTATTTGCGGTAAAATTTTGTTGCTCAATAGACCCATTAGGTTTTAACGTGAAAAACGCGGTTTGACTGCGGCCATCATTCGCACGTTGTTTCCCTTGCATTACATTGCTAAGCTCATGCAATACGTCGACATTCGGGTATAAACTGGCATCAAAGCTAATGGTGCCATCTTGCGCTTCCCAAGCGTTGCCAAAGTGAAACGCAAATCCTGATGGTAGCTCATAACTTCGTTTTTGGCTGAGGGTGTTTTTATCGATCACCAACACTTGCATTGGTAACTTGTTATCAAATTGAATGCCGGCAAAGTAGCCTTCAATATGTTTATTTTTGCTCAGCGACGGCAAGATCAATAAAATGTGTTTATCGGTGATCAAAAAGTCATGCAACATACCACCACGATATTGAGAATTAATTAATCCGACATTTTTGACTTGTCCGGATGCAGCTAAGTGATACAGCACGATCGCTCCGTTGGCATTTAAACCAAAATTCCAAATATCACCATTGGGATCTATTTTCGGATGAGCTGAAAACGGTAAACCTTTTAATGATTGGCCAAAACGGCTATTAGCGCCTAAATCAACTTGCTGCTTAAACTCAAGCGTTTTGCCATCAAGTTGTGATGCTGAGCCTGCTTCCCATAACGCCCATAAATCTTCGCCCACTGGAATAATATTAGTATTTGCAGTATTAACCGAATCGTTAGTGATGACTGGAAGTGAATTGGGTATTTTGGTATCGGGACCAGAATAGATAAATTGTTTTCTTTGCTGCTCTTTTACAAACTTAGGTGTATGAATAAATTTACCTTGATGGACTATTTGATTATCAAAAATATCAAAGCGTTGGATCATACCATCGCCTTCAAATAGATGACGAAAGCGAATATCTCCGCGTTCGTGTTTCGCGGGACCATTTCTAAAAAAACTGCCAACTAAGTCATTTGGTAATTTACCTTCCACTGTTAATGTTTGACTGGCAAAATCTCGCTCGATATTAGTAAAACCAAGCAAACTTGGATTTTTGCTTAACGCTTGGTTAAATAGTTGCTTAATATTAATTAGGTTTTGCTGCTCTTGACTATAAGCTAATTTGGGTAGTGGGATCGCACTCGTTATACCAAGGGCTAGCATAGATTTTAACAGTTGACGACGTTGCATAAAGGCTCCTAATTATATCTTGATAACGATTAATAAATTACACTGGTATCGTTGATGACTAGCGTATCTTGCGCGGTGACAGTAAATTTTATCGCTTGATAACTAACTGGGCCAAAGTTAGGTTTGGCATCGTTTGAAAAGCCATATCCCTCTGTTGGTAAACCCAATAAATTTGTTTCTAGCTCGCCGTTGTCGTTTTCATCATGGTAAAAACGCAGCGCATATTCACCGGGGTCAACATCGTTGAAGGTAATACGAGAGTCGCCTATTTTTGCCTTAACTATAGTGGCGGCAACTGGGTTTTCGCTGTTATAAGCTTGTTCGCCACTAAACAATTGCACATATAATTTACCATTATTGCTGTTAACCCCTTTAATGTTAAAGGCTATTTGCTGTGCCATGACTGAATTTGATAGAAATAGCGCGCTTATAAATAAAGCAGAATGCTTGGTTGAACATAAGGTGTTAATAAGTGTTTTCATCAATGTTTCCTAATTGTGTTAATTCAGCGGCAAAACGTTTTTGCGTGATTGCCTTGTCTGATGAACACGATAAAATAGGCAAATGGCTACGACAATTGGCTTTACGTCAGTGGTAGCAAATTCTTCGTAAGTTGAACCAAAAAGAGAGATGTACAGTTGGCGAATCGTGAAATAACCGATAAAAAACAAGAGAATAGATATAATTATTCAATAAAAAAACTAGCAAGTGATCTGTTGATTGTTGTGATGGTTGGCGTGTTTGTCGGATATTTAGCTCCCTTTGGTATGGACGATGTTCCTTTCTATCTTTCAATCGCCTTTTGGTGTGTTACTTGTATTGTCGGATACTTTATATATGCACCAACTATTTTTGTCGTTGACTCAGTGTTAAGAGAAAAAATTTTGACGCATTGGCAACGTGTCGCAATCGCGACTTTGTTTGCTAGTGTCATTATGGCGTTTACTATACCTATCATCACTTGGCTGTTTTTTAGTATGCCAATCGCTTTTGTCGAACGTTTTATTAATATGTTTCCTAAGGCACTTGTGATTGGTGGTGTTATCACCTTTGTTAGCTATGTGCGTGATAAAATAGAGCTTCAACGTCAACAATTGATTAATTCGGAACAAGAAATTGCTGCTCATCAGCAAGTTCTGAATAAAAATGAACAAGATTGTGCACAATCACTAATACAACAATTGCCGTTAGAAAAACGAGGTGAATTATTGTGTTTAGAAATGTCAGATCATTACCTAAAAGTTTATACGGATAAGGGGCATCACTTAGTATTAATGCGCTTTAAAGATGCCTTGTCTCAACTTACAGACTATCCGGGCTTGCAAACGCATCGTTCATGGTGGGTAGCGCATTCGGCAGTAACTTCGGTTAAAAAAGATAATAGAAAAATAACCTTAGTATTAAAAAGTGCGTTAGAAGTACCTGTATCGCGCACCTATAGTGAAGCAGTAAAATCTGCTGGTTTTCTCTAGATAATTATTTTATCTCTGTGCACCGCGTTTTTTGAAATTACCACTTACCATTTATTTCAATATCTATTATCATTTAGAAACCACAAATGAAAGCGCTTACATTTTAGTTGAAGGTAGATATGTTCTCAGTAATAAAATCTTGTCTAATGATTACATTGGCTATTAATTTGTCAGGTTGTTTTGGCTATTCAAAGCACGAAGACTCTGATCAAATAGCGACAGCAGAACCAGTATCTCGGCTTGATGCGGTTGAATATAATGTAGAAAAGATGCTGGCGAAACTTACCCTTGAGGAAAAAATTTCTTTGGTGCATGCCAGTGGTAAGTTTCATATTAATGCCATTGAGCGCTTGGCTATTCCGGAAATGTGGTTGTCAGATGGACCCCATGGTGTGCGCCATCAAATTCAACGTGATAGTTGGGCATCGGCTGACTGGGATAATGATCACGCGACCTATTTACCTCATTTAACCTCGGTCGCTGCTAGTTGGGATCCTGAAATGGCAAAGCTTCATGGTCAGGTACTTGGTGCTGAGGCGCGTGATCGTAAAAAAGATTTTATTCTTGGGCCTGGCGTCAACTTAGCGCGTTTACCGCTTTATGGCCGTAATTTTGAATATATGGGTGAAGATCCAATATTAGCCGCTAAATTAGTGGTTCCTGAAATTCAGGCGATTCAGCAAAATGATGTTGCCGCAACGGTTAAGCATTTTGCCTTAAATACCCAAGAACTTAATCGTATCGGTGTTAATGCTAAGCCTGATGAGCGTACATTGCGCGAGGTGTATTTACCAGCTTTTGAAGCTGCGGTAAAACAAGGAGGCGTATTGGGCATGATGGGAGCTTACAATCAATATTATGGAACAAATGCAAATCAGAGCGAGCACTTAGTAAAAGATATTCTAAAAGGAGAATGGGGATATCAGGGCGTACTATTAACCGATTGGAATGTTGATATTAATACCTATGATGCGGCGATGAATGGCTTAGACCTTGAGATGGGTACTGACGTTGCCAGTTATGATGATTACTTTTTTGCTCAACCGTTACTAGCACAAATAAAAGCTGGAAAAATTCCAGAGTCAATATTGGACGATAAGGTTCGTCGTATTCTGCGGGTACAATACACTATAGGTATGTATGATAATCATCGTTTACAAGGCGAAAGAAATACCAAAGCACATCAACTAGCGGCAAGAAAAATAGCGTCAGAGGGTATTGTCTTACTTAAAAATGACAAGGTAGATGGCACTGCAGTTTTACCATTAGATCAGCAACGTATTAAAAACATTCTTTTGCTTGGGCCTAATGCTGATAAACAACACAGCACAGGTGGCGGTTCATCTGAAGTTAAATCCTTATATGAAATTACCCCTCTTGAAGGGCTAAAACAACGGCTTGGTAACAAGGTTAATCTTACCGTGATGCGAGCTCGTAGTAGCGTGCTTGCGCCGATTGCTAGCGACTATGTTGTTAGTCGACATTGGACAGGCACACCCGCTTGGAATATTAGTTATTATCAAGATAAAGCGAGAACACATCGATTAAAAGAATCTTGGATTGTTGATTCAAGGTTTAGCTCGACAAATCAAAAAACGATTGACCATATCACGATGACGGCAAAGATAAAGCCATTAAAAAGCGGTCTTCATCAATTAAATATTTCCGCGCAGGGAGATTTTAGTTTAAGCATTGACGGTGAGCATGTCGTCACTTATCAAGGACAAGATGATTCGGTATTTAGCCATGAGGTCATGCTAAATGCAGAGCAAGAATATGCCTTTGAGATTAGCTACGATGGTAATAATAATTTTACACTCGGTTGGAACGCGCCCGGTAATCTCTTTGCTGATGAGGCAAGTTATTTAGCGGCGGCAAAAAAAGCGGATGCGGTTATTTATTTTGGTGGATTAAGTCATGGTGATGATCGTGAATCGATTGATCGTAGCGATATGAAATTACCTAATAATCAAGATGAAATTATTACTAAGCTATTGCAAGCTAATAACAAAACGGTGGTATTTCTGATTGCAGGTTCTGCGGTAGAGATGCCTTGGGCTCAGCAAGCGAAGTCGATTGTTTGGGGCTGGTATGGTGGTATGGAAGCCGGACACGCGTTTGCTGACATGTTGTTTGGTGACACTAACCCCAGTGGAAAAATGCCAATTACCTTGCCAGAGAAATTAGCGGATACAGCACCTATCGCTTTGAATGATTACAATGAACAGGAATCCTTATACCCTGAAGGGGTTTTTATTGGTTATCGTTGGTTTGAGCAGCAACAGATTAAGCCGCTTTTCCCATTTGGTCATGGTTTGTCATACACTAGTTTTGAGCTGAGTGAGCTTCAATTATCCGCTGAAAGTCTTGTCTTGGGTGAGACATTAACCGTAACGGCTCAAGTAACGAATACCGGCAATCGTGCAGGTGCACAAGTAGTACAATTGTATTTACACGACAAAGTCGCCAGTGTTGAACGCCCCTATAAAGAATTAAAAGGTTTTGACAAAGTCTATTTACAGTCTGGGGAAACAAAGTCAGTAACTATCACTCTAAATCAACGAGATCTAGCTTACTGGGACATTAATACTAATGATTGGCTGGCAGAGCCCGGTGAATTTGAAGTGTTATTAGGAACCTCAGCAGATAATATTGTTTTAACAAAAACCTTTAAACTCATGTAAAAATAACCATAAATCAAGGCTGCTAAAATTCTAAGCAAAATTGTATTTTGTGAACTAGCACAATAAAAGAGTTGGCTAATTATGCTATCGTTAAAATGTTACTAACGAGCAGAGTGTGGTTATTTGCTGATGAATGATGATAAGTTAATTACACTTCTAAAGTGGTTTATTGCATTAGGTATTTGCTTATTATTGCTTGGACATTACTTGATAAGTTATGCCAACTTGCCTGAAAAACTCGGTGTTACTGGTATGGTGATCAGCGCTACTTGTGTTGCCTTTGGGCTTATTTTTTCGTTACCAACTAAAATGTATTTAACGTTTTTATTAGTAAAACGGGAAAATGAAAAAAGTTCTCACGATAAGAAAAACTCCCATTAAATATGCCTGATATTCTTTAATATCTACTGATATTCATCTGTCTATTCCTGATATGATGCTTAAGAATACGCTTGAAAATTCAATAATATCAAGCATAAGGAATCAACATGAAACTTGGTGAAAAAATAAAACAGTTACGTAGTGATGCGGGGTTAACTCAACCTGAATTAGCTAGTAAAGCAAACATTGAACAATCGTATTTATCAAAATTAGAAAATGATAAAGGCTCGCCGTCGTTTGAGGTGATAGCGAAAATTGCTAGCGCATTTGAGCTCGACGTTATGACGTTAATTGAAAGTTTAGATTTGCAATATTTACAAGAGCATTTGGCACATTTACCTGAAATAGCGATAAAACTGAATAGTCGCCAGCGACAACAACAAGAGAAAGTTAAAAAAGGTTATTTAGGGAGCGCTGCGGCAATTGTTTTTGGTATCGCACTAGTGATCTTGGGTAATTCAACGACTATTTTCCCTGTTAATGTCTATCAATATAAGTCGATGGGCTTGTTGAACAAAGGAGAAATTAATCAACAATTTAGTACGTTTCCGCTCAGTGAATTAGGTGAAAATAGAGCACAAGCTGAAAAACGAATTGCCGCCAATATACCGAGAATTGATGAAGAACTCGTGTTAACGCGTAGCTATCGAGGTGATGCTTATGTTGAACACTATGGTCCGAAAAGGCGTTATTTTAATTTGATTGATCATAAAGAAGTTGAATCGCCGTTACGAGACATTAGTACTATTTTAGGATTTATTTTACTCACCAGTGGCGGTTTTGGTTTGGTTTATGTCTTTAGGTTTATTTCAACCAAAGTCCAATGATTAGCCATGGGCGTAGTTTTTATACCTAGGATAAAATTCTATATCATCGCACCAAGTACTAAAACTGGTGTAGTCAAAACTCTTATCACTTGCTTTGATCCACTGAGATGTGGTGGCGGGTGATAAGCGAAATTTCTTTTTAAAACCATTTATGGCAACCCAACATGCAAGCTGTTTGGCAGACTCATTTTGAATTTGTACTTGGGCATAACCTTCGGGCGAATAACCATACGTTACTTTTGTTTTAGGTTTGCTTACCGCTGAAAATGACGCGATCACTAGCGAAAGAGTAAAGATAATTCTAAGGCTTTTAAAAAAAGAGTGGGCTTGCTTATTAAAAACTGTCATTTTCTTTCCTATGTCATAGTGAAATTTTATCTAAAAACAATTGATTTAAAAGGGATAAGACAATTAATCAGATATTTTTTAGATCTTACTATTGAAAGCGCTAAACATTGTCTCCATAACTATCGGACAACGAGTATTCTGTCTGTCATAACAATTAGATTACAAATACGGTAGAAAATTTCAAAAAGTTAGAGTGAATTTAAATATGAATATAGTAGCAGTAAAAAAAGAGCAACACCAAAACCTTAAAGTTGCCAACGAGCGTGACTTATCACATGTAGCCAATCAACATATTGCACCTGTGACTGTGCGTGAATTTCCTCAGGCGGCAACAAGTTATCCTATCGTTATTGTAAAAGATCCTGATTCAGAGCGTTATCGCACTGTGGTTATGTTGGGTCTAGAAGCGGGTGAAAACTTATATCATGACGATAAAAGATGGCAGGCCATTTATATTCCTCAATCAATTTCATTAGTGCCTTTTTCTTTAGGATTAGATCCTGATAAAGAGAAAACGTTAACGGCATGTATTGATTTAGATAGCCCGTTTGTTGGTGAAGATAAAGATCAACCGTTATTTGATGCTGACGGCAATGACACTGAGTTTTTCAAAAATGTTCAAGAGCAAATTGGTCGTTTATATGAGAACGAAGTGGCTAATGAAAACTTTGTTAAAATCTTATTAGAAAATGATTTATTACAAGAGCTTGAATTAAACGTTGCGTTTAACAACGGTGAAAAGAAAAAACTTGTTGGTCTTTACGGTATCAATGAAGAGAAATTCCATGCGTTATCAGATGAAAAAGTTTTAGAATTTTATAAATTAGGTTTATTCACCCCTGTTTACGCTATGTTGACTTCTGCAGGTCAAGTTAATCGCTTAGCGCAATTACGCAATGCGAGTGAAAATCCTCTTAAAGTTAGCGGTATTAGCTATGGTCTTGTTAAAGCCGAAGAGAAAAAATAATTTTAGCTCCTAGCCCGTTGCTAGGCTTTAAATTAATTTGTTTGCTAAAGGGAGTCATATGACTCCCTTTTTTATTATGTAAAGCTATGCTAGTTTAAAGGATAATCATACTACTATTTCAGAGGCTTAAATGGCTGAAAAGAACAAGGTACCCGCGGAGTTAGAAGAGAAAATTCAAGCGCTCGCTGGTGAAATTTATGTTCAGGTTGAAGAAAAAGTAGCTGATTTTATACTAAATCAACAAGCAACTAAGCCGTCATTAACAGATGAAGACGTTGCTCAGCACCCCTCTTACCGTGAACTGTTAACGCAATATGGCGAAGCTCAAGCAGCGCATGAAGCATTAGAAACTAAGCTTAGTAACGCCACAAATGAGCATCAACAACAATTGCAGGCGTTAGCAAAACAAATTGCCGAACAACAACAGCAAATTGATAATGGTAAGGCGCTAAATGAAGCCAAGCTAACCGATACCGAGTCAGCCTTACAGAAAAAGCTTGCTGACTACTCAAAATTAGCACAGCAGCATGAAACCTTGTTAGCTCAGCAGAAAAAACAACAACAAGAGCTTGAGCAATCGATAGCAAGTAATGTTGCGCTGGCCGAACGTATTGCTGAATTACAAACGATAGAGAAAAATTTAATAAAGAATGACCAAGCTAAAGCGGCGACATTAGAAGTTCAAAATCATCAGATCACCCAACTCAATAACCAAGTTAATACCCTAGGTGCAGAATTAGAACTTGCGAAAACGGAACAAAGTAAAAATAGTGATGTTATTGACCAAACCTTGCAGCAATCTCAGCAGCAAGAACAAGCACTTCAACAGCAAGTTGCCAGTTTATCGTTAAGCATTAAAGACTATGAAGCGCAAATATCTACGTTGTCAGCGCAGCTTATTGACAGTCAAAAGCAGCAAGAAAAAATTGCCAAGCAACACACAACAACGACCGAGAAGAATAACCAACTGATTGATGAAGTTAAACAGCAAAGAGCGGAAATTCTATCTTTACAACAGCAATTGGAAAACTATCAATCTGATATCAGCGAAAAAGAACAACAACTGGCTGAATTTAGAAATGAGCAGCAACAAGCATTAGTTGAAAAACAACAACGTGTCTCTGAATTAGAAGCTGAGATCGTTCAGTTGAATGAAAAATTAGCTGAAATAAGCCGTCAATTGAGCGATGCGCAAAATCAGCAGACGCAACATGAAACCTTATTTAATCAACTCAAGAGCGATCATAGCTGTTTGACTCAAGATAAGGCGCAGCTAGAGGCGGTAATAGAGCAAACAGAGCAGCAGTTACTGGATGAACAAACGGCTAATAAACAGCATCAGCAAGCATATCAACAGCAACTAGAGCAATTAAATCAGCGATTAGCTGCCAGTGAACAACAACAAAGTGACAATGCTCAGTCATTGCTACAATTACAACAAAGTTATGATAATTTAGCGGTGTCATTTGAGCAGGCACAGCAAGAAATTGAACAATATCAAGAAACTAGTGCGAAACTAGCAAATGATGTTGAGCAAGCAAATCAGGCATTAGAGCAAAATAGTCAGCGTTTCGCCGCGCAAATTGAGAAACGCGATAAGCAAGAAGCGGAATATAATAAAGCGCGAGAAACCATTAAATATTTACGAGATGAAAATGCTGACCTATCACAGCAACTCGAGCAACAAGTCGCTGAACTTGAAAATAAATTGACAGAATATCGTTTACGTTTTGAATATGCACAAAAAGAATTAGCGAAAAAACAATAAAAGTTTTGTTATTATGTCGTCAGTTTTAACGATAGGAATTGCTTGTGACCATTCATCTTCCGTTTGCCAAACTCTCTCAATGGCAGAGAATCGCATTTAGTGTTGCGTTAATTGAACGCATGCTACCTAATTATAAAATCTTTGCAGAAAGCGCTGGTTTTGGAAATTTTCAACTATTGAGAAATCAAATTGACTTAATTTGGCAGCGACTCGATAAAAGCCAAAAAGTTAAGATTAATTATGAAGCTCAATTACTTAAACTAGAAGAACAAATCCCTGATCCACAAACATTCGATTTTTTTGGTGTTTACCCTGCGCTTGATACTTCAATGGCCGTAATGTCGTTATTGCAAGCGATGCAAGACAATGAAGGGGAAGGTTTTGAAAATATCTCTCGTCTTTCTGAAAATAGCGTTAACTTTTATGTTGAATTGTGCCTTGCTCAAGATAGCGAAGACGATGCAGAAATAGATGATAAACAGGTTGAACAACATCCGTTGAGTCAATGGGAAGTCGCGACACAAAATGAGATTTTTGATTTTTTAAAAGATGCCCCTGAAAATAAAGCCACGTTACAAACGTTAAAAAAATTAGTGTTAGAGCAAGGATTATCGAACTTAGGTATCGAAATTAGCTGATCAAAATCACAGAATTTCCTCATGAGTTACCGAGTAAAGTAGTGTGTAAAAACAGTGTGAACTCTCATCGCTGAGCGTTGAGAACGTAACATTTACTTTACCAAAATCTAGCCATTAAATTTGAAAAATCACTAGGTTTATTGGTTAATATTCGGTAACTTGTAGAAAAAACAAAAGGGATCCCCATGAAAAAGTATTTTGTCTCATTCTTATTTCATATCGTGCTGGTATCGTTTGTTGGAACGGTTAATGCCAATGAAGCATATAACAAGCAGATCAGCGATCAAATCATAAAAGCCATGGCAACTTTTCAAGTACCGGGTGTTGCAGTCGCGATTGTTAAAGACAATCAGGTTGTGATGAATAAGGGCTTTGGTGTAGTTGAATATGGAAAGTCACGAAAAGTAAATGCCGACACACTATTTGGTATCGCGTCAAATACTAAGGCGATGACAGCGGCTTTGATCGCACAATTAGTCGATCAAGGCAAACTCTCTTGGCATACCAAGGTGACAGATATTCTTCCTGAATTTCAAATGCCAGATCCATATGTAACGCGACAATTTACGATCATTGACTTGTTATCACATGACAGTGGTTTAGGTCTAGGCGCTGGTGATTTAATGATCTGGCCACAAACCACACATAGCATGGCCGATATTATTAAAGGAATCAAACACTTACCTGAAGCGTCTAGCTTTAGAAGTGAATTCGCCTATGACAACTTGATGTTTATTCTCGCCGGTGAAATCGTGGCTCGGGTAACGGGTAAACCTTGGCAGGATAATATTCGTGAACAAATCTTTGAACCGTTAGGCATGAAAAATACCAAAGCGAAATTTTCGTTAATCGCCGCAGACAATAAAAATGTCGCGCGAGCTCATGTTCCATTAGACGGTAAGCTCAACGTCGTAGGGGGTAATTTTCTTGAGAAATTTTCATCTGCTGGTGCTGTGGCATCAAGTGTTAACGATATGTCGTTATGGTTAATGGCGCAACTTAATCGTGGTAGCTATAGCCAAAATGGTGAAACAAAACAGCTGTTTAGTAAAGAGCAAAGCAAGCAGATGTGGCAAGCTCGCACCTTAATTCCGGTTTCTGAACAAGCGACAAAAAATGATAAAACCCATTTTTATGCGTATGGTTTAGGTTGGTTTATGAAAGATTATCACGGTGTTAAGTTGGTGCAACACACAGGTGGTATCTTAGGTATGGTGTCAAAAGTTGTCCTAGTGCCTGAAGCGAATTTAGGATTAGTGGTGTTAACTAACCAACAATCAGGTTATGCATTTAATGCGATCGCGAATGCTATTTTGCATACCTATTTAGCGATCGACGACAAAGACTGGGTGGATCATTATCAAGCCCAAAGAGATAAGCGTGTTGCTGGTGAAAAACAGCGCTTAGAAGAGGCGGCTGCTAAGGTCGACAAAAACTCGAAACCTTCCCTGCCATTAGCTGATTATGCACAAACTTACCATGATAATTGGTATGGTGATATTGAGGTTATGTTAAAAGATGATCGCTTGGTTATGCAGTTTACTAAAACACCGGAATTAAGAGGAAGGTTAGAACATTATCAGCATAATACCTTTGTTGTTCGCTGGGATGATCGCACGTTAGAAGCAGATGCTTTTGTTAACTTTAACCTTAATGAAGATGGTTCAATTA
>JBNKXM010000016.1:0-13564 GCA_050300315.1 Thalassotalea sp.
ATATTATTTAATTCCATCGTTGGTTCGATGCCTTGCATTAACACACCGCGTAACGACGCATTGGACAGGACTAACGCTTCATTTTCAATGATGGGAGTGACATGGGAGACATGAGGTAATTGCGCGAGCTCTTGCTGAACACTACGCCAATCCGTCATTGGTTGGTTATTTTGACTGACAATTACATGCGGTACTATTCCCAAAATACGTTTTTTTAGCTCACCTTCAAAGCCATTCATCACTGAAACAACGGTGATCAGCGCGGCGACACCAAGTAAGATGCCTATGATGGAAAAAAAGGTGATAAAGGAGACAAATCCCGATCGGTTTCTGCTTCGACTATAACGTAGACCTATAAAAAAACTAACCGGATGAAACATTTACCCTAACTTAAATTATCAGATGTACACATGATTTAATGAGCAAAAGCATACCATAAACAAAAGTTAATCGACGAGCATTTGTTTTAGCTCACTGAAAAATAGCCGATATAACAAAATGGCTGAATGCTTACTTAAAAATGGCGGTAAAACGAAGTAAATTAATCAAAAATTGTTTTAGGCTGACCATTAGAGCCGCTAAAATAGCTCAAATGTACAAGTATTCATACAAGTTCATTGTTACAAATATGTAAAAAAGTATGTTCTACTGTAGCAATTATTCGCGCAAGCCCTTACTATCTTGAGTGATAACAACATAAAAACATCAATTTAAATTCCAGAGTCAATCTATGAAAAAAATTATAACAGGTGCGCTTTGCTCTTCATTGCTATTTGTAGCAGGATGTAACGACAAGGTAGAAACCGCTAAAACAGAAAAAGTTCAAACGCCAACGACACAAAAAACATTATTAGCCTCAGGCATAGAACAAGCGAATATGGACAAATCGATTCGCCCTCAAGATAACTTTTATCAATACGTTAACGGCGGATGGTTAAAAAATAACACTATTCCTGGAGATAAAACCTCTATCGGTTCTTTCATGGATTTACGTGACGCTGCTGACGACAACGTTAAAGCCATTATTGAAGAGTTAGCGGCTACGCCTAACTTAGTAAAAGGCAGTGACGAGCAAAAAGTTGCTGACTTATTCCGCTCTTACATGGATCAAGAAGCGCGAGATGCGGCAGGTATCACCCCAATAGAGCCGATTTTAACGGCAATTAACCAAATTAAAGATAAAAGTGATGTAGCGCGTTTTCTTGGCGAATATCAATCAAAAGGTGTCGGTGGTCCATTAGCTTTTTATATTAGCGTTGATGCTAAAGATTCAGCCAACTATGCCACACATATTTGGCAAAGTGGTTTAGGACTACCAGACAGAGATTATTATTTTAATGAAGGTGAGCGTTTTGCAGCGTTGCGTGATGGCTATGTCAAACATATTGCCAACATGTACAAGTTAGCTGGCTTTGAAAATGGTGAAGATGCGGCAAAAGCCATCATGGCATTTGAAACTAAACTTGCTGGTTTCCATTGGACACGTGTTGAATCACGCGACAGTAATAAGCGTTATAACAAGTTTGCCGTTGAAGAATTAAGTACATTAACAGATGCTTTCGATTGGCAAAGCTACCTTGATGCGCAAGGCGTAGCAAAACAAAAAGATATTATTATCAACCAACCAAGCTTTATTAAAGGCTTTGGTGAAACATTTGCTCAAACATCATTAGACGATATTAAAACGTATTTAACCTTCCACACGCTAAGCAACTTTGCCGGTTATTTAACAGCAGAGTTAGAGCAAGAAAATTTTGATTTTTACTCAAAACAGCTTCGTGGTCGCAACGAACAACGCCCACAATGGAAACGCGGTGTAGGTGTTGTCAACAGCAACTTAGGTGAAGTTATTGGTAAAGTGTACGTTGCCAAACACTTTAAACCTGAAGCTAAAGCGCGTATGAGTGAATTGGTTGAAAACCTACGCAGTGCATACGGCAATAGCATCAACGACTTAGCTTGGATGTCAGATGACACCAAAAAAGCAGCACAAGTTAAACTTGCTGCATTTACGCCTAAAATTGGCTACCCAGATAGATGGCAAGATTACTCAGCTCTTGAGATCAGCGCTGACGATTTAGTGGGTAACATTATGCGTGCTAAGCACACTGAACATAATAAAGATGTTGCTAAGCTTGGTGGTCCGATTCAAAAATGGGAATGGGGCATGACACCGCAAACGGTGAACGCATATTACAATCCAACCGTAAATGAAATTGTCTTCCCAGCTGCAATTTTACAACCTCCATTCTTTAACATGGCTGCTGATGATGCAGTAAATTATGGCGGTATTGGCGCGGTTATTGGTCATGAAATGGGTCATGGTTTTGACGACCAAGGCAGTAAATACGACGCCGTTGGCAACCTTGAAAACTGGTGGACAGACAAAGACTTAGCGTCATTTAAAGAACGTACTGATGCCTTAGTCGCTCAATACGATGCCTACCAAGTATTCGATGATTTACACGTAAACGGCAAACTAACGCTAGGTGAAAATATTGGTGACTTGTCTGGTTTAAGTATTGCGTACAAGGCATATAAAGCCTCGTTAAATGGTCAAGAAGCACCAATTATTGATGGTTTAACGGGTGATCAACGCTTCTTCATGGGTTGGGCTCAAGTATGGCGCTTTAAAATGGTTGAAAAATCATTACGCAACTTGATCGCTACTGATCCACATTCACCAGGCAACTTTAGAGCCTTAGGTATTTTATCGAACATGCCAGAGTTTTATAAAGCATTCGATGTAAAACCAGAAGATGCCATGTATATTGCGCCAGAAAAACGCGTTAAAATTTGGTAATCGTGCGCTAATGCCAATCAATAAATGCCAGCAACTATCGCTGGCATTTTTATGGCACTTTTTTAGCTCAGTTAACAATTGCTAAATTTAAATAAAAAATATTTTCATCATTTGAACCGCATCCGCAAGTTCTATCAAGATGATACGAATTATCAATTATTTAAATACAAGCTAGTTCACTACTTTCGAATAAAGAACAGAAACACTTTGCTATTTATGCGATTTATTTGGAATAAATTTGATCTAAATAATTTCCTTCTGTTTGAGAAATGTATACAGTAAGCAAAATAACAACAAAATATAGGAATATATTATGACATCTGCGAGTCAAGTTTCGCACTCTGACGTGCCAAAATTCGATAATCTCTGGGGGCATCCAAAACCCTTATGGATGCTTTTTATGGCGGAGTTTTGGGAACGTTTTGCCTTTTATGGTATTCGTTGGGCGTTAACCTTATATATCGTTGCCCAATTCTTTAATGGTGACACATCAGGTCAATCATTCGCTTCAAATACCTATGGTGCATATTTAGCATTAGTTTACGCCAGTGCCATTTTTGGTGGCTATGTTGCCGATAAGATCATCGGCGCTCAGCATTCAATTCTCACTGGTGCGATTATCATGGGCTTAGGCTTGTTTATGATCATGCTACCCAATCAAACATTTTTTATGATTGGTTTAGCGACAGTAATCGTTGGTAATGGTTTATTTAAGCCAAATATTTCAAACTTAGTTGGTAAAATTTATCCGCATGGCGACCCTCGCCGTGATAACGGCTTTAGTATTTTCTACATGGGAATTAATGCAGGCGCTATGGTATCGCCAATTATTACCCAATGGTTAGCAAGTACCTTCACCGATACGCCAATGATGGACAACTACAAAATGGTATTTGGCGCCGCTGGTGTTGGTATGATCATCAGTTACGTATGGTTTTATATTGGCCGTAAACAATTAAAAGGTATTGGCGCATTACCAAAAACTCCGGTCAGAACATCGCGTCTTTTAAAGGTTATTGGCGGCGCGGTATTGTCAATCATTCCTGTTTATATGTTGATGGCATATGCTGGCGCACAAGTGTTAGTTTATATCTTGTTTGTCTTATTCGTTGCCCTTTCAATCATGTTATTGGTACAAACAAAGAAAGAAGGCAAAGTTGCTTTTGAAAAAGTGATCGCTTGTTTGATCATGTTTTTATTTAACGTTGTATTTTTCATGTTCTTTGAACAAGCGGGTAGCTCATTCACTTTCTTAGCGCAAAACATTGTTGACCGCAGTATCACAGATGCATTTGAATTTAGAATTGCATGGTTCCAATCAGTAAACTCAGTAGCTATTTTAATTTTTGCACCAATCGTATCAGCAATTTGGATGTTTGCCGCTAAGCGTAATTTTGAACCGAATATCCCACAAAAATTTGCTTTAGGTCTATTAGGTACAGGTTTAGGTTTCTTAGTATTAATGTACGCGTTAGAGAACTTACTCGACAGTAACAATATGATCCCATTGTGGCCATTAGCAGCCTGTTATGTACTACACACTATAGGTGAACTGTGTTTATCACCTATTGGTTTATCCATGGTCAGTAAATTGATCCCTGCATCACTTGCTGGTTTTGCATTTGGTGGATGGTTCTTAAGTACCGCTATCGGTAATAACTTTTCTGGTATTTTAGCCGGCTCTATGAGTGGCGAAACAGGTATGACAGTTGCTTCGGCACTATCTGGTTTTAGCTTTAGTTTCTGGCTATTAACCGCTGGTGGCGTAGTACTGTTCGTTCTGGCACCATTTATTAATAAGTTAATGCACGGCGTTAAATAATCTCATAGTAGACAATGAAAGCCCGTAGCTAATTTAACGTTAGCTACGGGCTTTTTTATGCAAATTATTTTATTCAACCGTCTAGAAAACACCATATATCTGTTGCTAATAGATTGATATACTTACCCCAAATCACAAAGAGGTGAATTAAATTACATGTTAAATACGTTGACTGATTATTCAAACTTAGCGGCTCAACTCGCCCCAGTTTTAACCAATAAGTTTGTGATGACCCTCTTACTGATAGTGATATTTATTACGATAAAATCATTTCTAGTAAAGGCTATCAAGCGAAAATCAAAGCAAGATAAACGCTTACAAATTAATTTAGTCAATAATATTTTCACATTAATGATGCTGCTGATCATAGTGAATATTTGGTCAGATGAAATCCAAAAGTTTGCTATTTCTATCGCCGCGTTTATTGTCGCGATTGTTTTAGCCACAAGAGAATTTATTCAATGCTTTATTGGTTTTCTCTACCTGTTGTCGAGCCGGCCATTTCGCATTGGCGACTGGATCCAAGTAGGCACGCACTTTGGTGAAGTCCATTCAACCGATTGGGCAAAACTGACCTTATTAGAGGTCAATAAAGATGATTACCAATACACAGGGAAAACGCTGTATTTACCTAACAGCCAATTGATCACTTCAGTGATCAAGAATCTGAATTTTCTTAAACGTTATGCGATGCACCATTTCACCATAGTACGAGATGATAGCGTTAATCCATTTGAATTTATTGATATATTAAATGAAAAAGCACGTGCATATTGTGATGATTTCAACGATGTTGCCGTGCGTTATAACCAGCTCATTGAAAGCCGACTAGATATTAACATTGCCGGCCCAGACCCTTATATTCATGTTGCCACATCAGATATAGGTGACACACAGGTAATATTTACCATTTTTTGCCCAACCGACAGAGCATTAGAAATCGAGCAAAAGCTAACAAGTGATTTTATGCAGTTATGGTTTGAACGTAAGCCAAGAGAATAATTCTATTAACTTCTGTGCTCGGTTAATCAGTCAATAAACAACGAAATAAACTTTATTCGTAACTTTGTTCTACCCGAGCGCGGCCATTATGTTTTGCTAAATAAAGCTGACGATCAGCCATTTCAATTAAGTTCCGACTGTTTTTATCTTTTGACGGCACGCTGGTGTATAAGCCAACACTAATAGAGATTAATCGACCAACTTTGGAACACTCATGTTTTATCTTCAACTGAGAAATTTTATCTAAACTGTGTTGCGCCAATTGATACGCTTTTTCATGGCCTAATCCAGGCAATAAGATAACAAACTCCTCTCCGCCATAGCGAGCAACAAGATCTTCTGTGCGCTTTGTGACGTTAGTTAATGCTTTAGCGATTTTCTTTAAACATATATCACCTTGTTGATGGCCGTAATGATCATTGTATTGCTTGAAATAATCAACATCGATCATCATTAACGATAAAGGAGTATTGTGCCGTGCCGCCCTTGACCATTCTTGCTGTAATACCACATCAAACTTACGTCTATTTGCAATACCCGTTAACTGGTCTAGAAATGATAATTGCTCTAATTCCAATCGCATACATTCAAGTTCAAATTCAACTAATTTTCTTTCTGTTATGTCATGTAAAATGAATGAAAAACCTAAAAGGTTGTCATCTTGATTTTTAATTTTTGACAATGACACTTCAACATAAGTAAGTTGCTTGCGATGACTGATAAACTGTATTTCTTCATCTAAGTGATCTTGTGCTAGTTGCGAAATTCGTTTTAACGCATTGGCAATATTTTGATGCCATTTTCCCGAACTTATTTCAAATATTGAACGACCGAAGGCTTGTTCATGATCTAAGCCAAACATTCGCTGTGCGGCATTATTCCAGCGCACAATAATACCGTCAGCCGTCGTTACAATAATGGCATCATGGGCGTCAGCAAATATCTGATTTAAAAATGACAAAGACAGTGCAAATCGCTGTAATTTACTTAATTCTTCAGATGAGCCCTGCGCAAGATGAACATTTACGCCTTTGACAATTTTTTGATGCTGGTAACGTTGCTTAACCGCAGTGACTATCTGTCCGATATCAATAAAATGACTATCATTATCATAGGATAATAGTTGCCAATGATGGCCGATAGCAGCGACAGGCGAGCGCAATTGCTCGTACAAACTGGCATATTGCTCGGTTTTACACCAAAACAGCAGTTGCACTTTCGGAGCATGTGCATAAAGTTTACGGGCAATCTGATGCGGTGAAGATAAACCTACCCCTAAGATAACAAGTGATATCACCTCATCTACACCAGAGTGTTGACTTATTATTTGTAGTGCTTGTGTCAAGCTTTCACACGCTAACACAGAGAGCTCATGCCCTGCTAACAGCGCCTTAGTTTGACTCAGCGTTTTTGCTAAGTATGGCTCTTGTTCAACTAGCAAGGCTAAATAACGCATGATATCATCGCATCACTCAGCTAAATCAGGGGTAAGCCAAGCATTAAACGCCCGACCCAACTAACTAACATATCTGAGGTAGGTGACATTACCTGACTTGCACGTGCATCCCTAAGCAGTCTTGCTAAGGTACTATTTTCTCGATATGCCGTACCGCCACAACACGTCATGGCATCGTTAGTTACCGATACAGCCGTATTTGCTGCATCAATTTTTGCCATCATAATATTAATTGTCGCATCATCTGCGCCAATATCACCTTTATAGGCCGCATTTCGCAAAAGCGCTCGACTCTTTTCGACAGCAATACGCATATGCGCAATACGTTCTTGTAAAATAGGAATGTCGGCCAATGACTCCCCTGAATGTTGATAACGCCGCTGGGTCAAATGAGCAATAGCAAGATCTAACGCTGATTGTGCAACACCAACATAGGTGGCAGCCATCGCAATTAAAAAATACGGGGCGACAACTTCAAACACATACCAAATTTGGTCGCCTTCTTCGCCTAATAGATTTTTTTTAGGAACTCTCACGCCGTCAAGTACCATTCCTCGAGAAGAGTTACCCCGCATTCCAAACCCATGCCAAGGCTCTTGCCAGAACACGCCTTCTGTATCTGCATCTATCAGTAAACAATTAAAATCACCGTCTAAGTGCTCTTTTGAACTAATTTGCGTTGATACCACGTAAGAATCGGCATAAGAGCCATTAGTAACAAACTGCTTACAGCCTTGAACAACGAAATTATCACCTTGTGTTGTCAAATCAGTTTGCGGCAGATAAAAATGAGCCCCAGTACCCGACTCAGACAATGCAAGCGTGGTAATATGCTTATTTTCAGCGATAGGTTTTAAATATTTTTCTTCATGATATTGAGTGGCTTTCGCTCCTATTACCGCACTACCAACACAATGCATACCGAAACATAAGGCAGATGAAGTACAGCCTTTTGCGATTGTTTCAGCGATAACGGATAAGGCTAAAAGCCCCTGTTCATGCCCGCCTAAACGTTTTGCAACATGCAAGCCCATAAGATCGGCGTCGGCTAACGCCCGCATTGACTCCGCCGGCCATTGCGCATTTTTATCTACATCAACACTTCCAGGTGCTATAACACTGGCAGTTACTTCTTCAGCAACGTTATTTAATCGGTGAATAGCTGGAGACAACAATCCATCCATAGAAAATGAAATCCTTTATAAGTGAGTACTAATATAGCTATAACTAATCGTGTTAACAAAAGCAATGTGCAAGCGGTATTATCGTTATCATTTAACAAACTATTAATACCAAGCATCATTTAGTTAACATTTATACCCAATTCCAATTGGTAAATAGTGCAAATAACTATCACAACCAAATACGCAATACGCACTCTGCTTTTACGCCAATTAGGACGTACGATAGGCTTGTATTAACTCGGACATTTCGCTATTTTACCCATTAAACTCGCGTTGTTATGTCAGGCTGTTAAAAATAACCGTAGTAACAAACCAAATGGTCGGTTATAATTTAACAGAGCAAAGAGGTAAATTTAATGAGAGATGCAGAGCAAACGCGTCAAAAAATTCTAACCATCAGTGCCGATGAAATTCATCAGCATGGTTTTAAAGCAACCAGCTTATCGGTTATTTTGAAGCGTTGTGAGATTTCTAAAGGGGCACTCTATCACCATTTTGAAAATAAAATGGAGCTAGGCTATGCAGTCTTTGAAGAAATTTTCACGCCTATGTTTCTTGCGATGTGGCAACCAGCTGTCGAAGTAGATGACCCTATAGAAGGCTTATGCGAATTTTTTGAATCCATGTCTCAGCAATTAACCTGTGATGAAGTAGTTTGCGGCTGTCCACTTAATAACCTGTGTCAGGAAATGGCTGGCGTAGATGAGGGCTTTCGATTACGCATCCTTAATATGCAACAACAGTTAAACCATCTCATCGCGCTCAACCTTCAACGCGTTTCAGCAACTTTGCGTGATTCTTTAGACTTTAATCAAGTAGCGTATTTTATTGTTGCTTGTTTTCATGGTTCGTCTAGCTTAAGTAAAAGTGCAAAAAATAAAGAACTCTTTGACAAAGTTATCAAAGAGTTGTGCTGTTATATTAGAAATCTTAAAAAATAATCCCAAATTAATTAACGTTTGTTATAGCTAAAAGTTCTATTCTATTAACGATTATTTTTATTCTCTTATTTACAAACCGCTCGGTCGGTATGTAAAATACCTTTCATTAAATAGCACGTCGTTTCTCCTTAACAGAATAAAAGGATGTATCATGAAAATTTTAAACTATCTGCTCGCTGCAATGTTGAGCTTAAGTACATATGCTTATGCCGAACAACCGACGTATTCCCCGTTTAATACGATAAAACTAACAGGAGATAAGCTGTTCGCCAAAATAGCAAATAGCCAGCAAGAACTAACAAAATTTCCTGAGCTAATGCGTGATATTGTTGAGCAAGAACTGATGCCGTCAATTGATTACCAATACACCGCCTATAAAATATTAGGTAAGCATTTAAAAAAATCGACGAAAGAGCAGCGAGAAAAATTTGTACAATCAATGCGTCACTACTTGGTTCGCACCTATGCAAACGCACTTAATCAGTATAAAAATCAGCAAGTTCAGTATGAGGATGGGGTAACCAAAGAAAATGCTAAAATGGCTTCAGTCAATGCAACCATTGTTGATGGTGTCAATCCAGACATTCATTTAACGTTTCAAATGAGAAAAAACAAAAAAACAGGTCAATGGAAAGCGTACGATCTGATCGTTGAAGGGATCTCGCTATTAGCCAGTAAACAAGCAGAGTTTAATAATCGCATCAGTAAATATGGTATAGATCAGGTCACAGTTGAACTCGCCGCGCTGGCAAAGTAATTTTTTTGTGCTTAGCTCAATCCCTCAATTGAGGGATTGAGTACATCCTTTAATTCTCCAAGCGATAAATTGCTTTTTGATAAGCCATATTGCTAAACAACACATGCGCAAGTGCTTTTTGTTTTAACGCTAACAGCTCTTCTGCCAATGGATCCTGACGCTTAGTTTGTTTATCGTAATGCCAGTAACTGGTTTTATCTCCCGGAGACAATATAGCGACTTGCTCATTTTCGATATAAGCAAAATTATCATAAAACTGCATCATAGCGCGCTCTACTGGATACTGTTTAGTCAGATCAAAGCCAGGCATTGGGTGCTGCGCTGCAATACCGATTAACGAAAGCATAGTCACGGGCAAATCAATTTGACTCACTAATCGCGGATCCATCTGCTGTGGATAGCCACTATTTAAAATCACCGCCGGAATATGAAACGATTTAATCGGTACTGGCTCACTACCAAACACTCGCACGTCATGATCGGCAACAATTAAAAACACTGTGTCTTGCCAATATGCCTGACTCTTCGCCGTTTCAATAAAATTGCCAACCGCCATGTCCGCATATTTAATGGCTAGATCACGAGCGGGATTATCGGTTTGATGATCGGGCGAAAGTGAAACCTTGCCATCTGGTATTGCAAATGGATCATGATTGCTTGAACTAAAAATTAAACTAAAAAATGGCTTATCCGCTTGATGAAGTTTATTAAGTTCTATATTGGCTTGATTAAATAAATCTTCATCACTTGCGCCCCATGAGGTGACAAACTGAGGATTATCAATATCTTTAAAATCAACAATGTTTTCAAATCCATTGCCAAGGAAAAAACTTTTCATATTATCAAAATGGCTTTCACCGCCATAAATAAACTGTGTAAAGTAACCTTGGTTAGCCAATAAACTTGCTAAGGTAAAAAAGTCTTTTTGTGATTTAGACAGTTTAACCACAGAACGAGAGGGTGAAGGTAAAAATCCGGTCACTACCGCTTCAATACCTCGCACAGAACGCGTACCTGTGGCATATAAATGCTCAAATGCCCAGCCTTGCTCCATTAAACTATCTAACTTTGGTGTAATACCACTACCACCTAACTTGCCAACGAAGCGCGCACCTAAGCTCTCTTCTAAAATAATCACTAGGTTTTTTCTTTTACCTTGATTAAAAGCATCATGAAACGCTAATGTTGGCAACGCTTTTGATTGATATGCTTGAGCTGGTAAATAACTTTCGTTAACGACTTGTTCGATAATTTGCTGGTCTGGCATTTTACCATATAAGGTTGCGGCACTTTTTTCATCCGCCATATTCTTAATGGCAAAGGCGATACTGTATGGTGAATTTAATGCCAGCGAATTAACTAACGAATCATTTGAAAAATACACTAATGCTGGATTAATTGGTCGATGCTGCAGTGTTCCTCGACCAAGCCCAACTAAAAGAACTAAGGTAATAAAAGCAATCAAGGCTTTTGATAAACCCGTTAATTGTTTGACATTCGACTTAGCCAAATAAAATTTAGGCGCAAACTTGTATGCATAAAATGTTGTTAGCATAACCACAAATAGACTCAAAATAAGCGTCAGTAAATGACCATGCAATAACATTGATGTCACTTCTTTTGGATATTCTAAGTATTCGATAAATAAGCGATTAGGCCTAATGTCATATTGATTGATAAATGCAGGCGTTGCAGCTTCACATAACACCATCAACGCAACTACGCCGGTAAAACAAAGGCGATAGAAGCCGTTAAAAATGGCGGTTGTTCGGCTAATAAATACGCTTAACAACATCAGTAAAAAAATAGGGATAGCGAGATAAGCAAAGCTACTTAAGTCAATTCTAAATCCGCCGAACATCAATTGTGTTACCGCAGAGGCATCACCTACCCGATCAAATTGCCAAATGATCAGTAGCACTCTGCTGACAGTAAACAGTGTAAGAGAGACAAAAAATAAGCCTAAAATAGGCCTATTGATTTTAATAAAACTTTGTAAAAACGACATTAATAAAGCTTCAACAGCAAAAATTTAAACCAGTGTACTAAGTTAACATCGAAAACTTAAGTCAAAATTAACACAAACCATGCAATATCATCATTTGTCCAATAAAAAGGGATGAACAAGTGTTCATCCCTTTTTGCAGCTTTTATTAACGAAAACTAGTTATTTAAAAACTCATTAAAAAACGAAATCGACGCCAACACTTATCGTATTAGAATCACCGTGGTATGCCCAACCGGTAGGAGCGTCACCTTGGTCAACAAATTTATCGTATTGCACTTTAAAGGAAGCATTTGAAATAAAGTTATAACGTAAGCCATAGCTCATAATATAATGCTCTTCTAAATCTTTTGTCGGTACTTTAGTTCTTTCATGATCAGCTTTTGAATATGAAATATACGGTTGATAATCTCCCATATTATAAACTAAAGACACAAGGTACGTTGGAAACTCTGTGCCACGTTCATCATCATACTCAACGAAATTCCAATCAAACAGTACGGTAAATTTATCTATATCAACACTTCCCCCTAATCCCATAAAGGTTTGAGAGAAAGGAGTATAGTCATCGATACTACCATCTTGCTGAATCGTTTCTCGGTCTCGATCATTGGTAAAATAAACAAGGCGGATGTCAAAGTTACCACCTGAAATATTCCAGTTCATACCTGTGATATCCGTCCAATATTCATTGACCGTACGTGCAGAACCACCATAGAGTTTATCGTAATAGAGCATTTCAACATTATCGTCAGAATACTCATTGCCATAAAAAACGGTAATAGTGTTTGAATAATCGCCAAGCTCAAAGCTATACGAAGCATTAATGCCGTTAAACTGAGTGACCTGCCACCAATATAAATTTGACGGTGGACGCATCCAAGGATAAGCGTAACCGACCTCTGAATACTCAGAAAAATAATACATAGGAATATTTCGACGCCCAGCCATCAAAGTTAAGTTATCCGAGGCATGATAAGTTAGATAAAACCAATCAAATTCTGGCTGAAAGTCATCGACACCTTTAGCAACAAGCTGACCTGTGATCTTAAAGTCACTCGTTAAATCCATTTCCGCTTGAATAGCCAAAATAGATTCGGCTTTAAATGTAATGTCATTGGTATATTGCCCAACGTCATAAAAGTCAGCAGTTAATATTTCATCACGCTTATGACCTGGGTTTAGCGGATCGTCAACGGTGCCAAGCGTTTTACCTGCCACGATAGAACCATAACCACTAAATTTAATATCAGCTTTTGTTGGTAGTGAAACCAAAGCGATTACTGTGCTAATAGTTAATATAAATAATTTCATAATAATGCCCCTAATTAAAATGTCGCGACGATTTTTACAGCATCGGTGGCCGCAGAGGCGTCCATGTAGCCAATAGCGTCTGGATTTTCAGAGACAGCTGAAATAATCTCACTTGCCGAAGACATTTCTTGTGGTGGAGTGCCTTTTCCTGTGAAAATCATTTTTGACCAGTAAGCATTAACCTGATTACTGGATTTACCAATCACTTTTTCATTAAATTCTTGAGTAACAGGGTCACTGGCACTAGAGCTTAATAAAATAGCGGTTCGTCCATTAGAAA
>JBNKXM010000017.1:0-12860 GCA_050300315.1 Thalassotalea sp.
GAAGGCGACGATGAAACTGGCTTTGATTCGATGTTTTATTCACGTCGCGAAGTCAAACGCATCACCCATTTAGCTTTTCAAGCGGCGCAAAAGCGCAACAATAAAGTGACATCCGTCGATAAAGCCAATGTCTTAGCAACCTCACAATTATGGCGCCAAGTAGTGGAAGAAGTGGCTGTAGAATACCCAGAAGTTAGCTATGAACATTTATATGTTGATAATGCCGCCATGCAATTAGTGCGCGATCCAAACCAATTCGACGTTATGCTTTGCCCTAACCTTTTCGGCGACATTTTATCCGATATCTGTGCCATGATCACAGGTTCAATGGGCTTATTGCCATCAGCCAGTTTAAATACCGACGGTTTCGGTATGTATGAACCGGCAGGCGGCAGTGCTCCAGATATCGCGGGACAAGGCATAGCTAACCCGATAGCTCAAATTTTATCCGCAGCATTAATGTTACGTTACAGCTTAAATCAAGATAATGCTGCACAAGCGGTTGAACAAGCGGTTGCGGCCGCGTTAGACAATGGCATATTAACTGCAGACCTACTACCCGCTCATGAAAAAACAAACGCAAAACGTACCAGCGAAGTGGGTGATTTTATTTGTCAGCACATTAACCAACAAACAACACAGGAGGCATGATCATGGCAACAACCTTGTATGAAAAATTATGGCAACGTCATGTAGTCGAAGAAAAAGCAGGTGAAACACCACTATTGTACGTTGATCGCCATTTGATCCATGAAGTGACCTCTCCACAAGCATTTTCGAACTTACGTTTTTATAATCGCAGGTTGCGCCATCCAGAACGTACAATTGCTACCATGGACCATAATATTTCAACGCGTTCAATTGAAATTAATGCCGCCGGTGAAGGGGCTGCTAATCAGCTACGCACCTTAGAGAAAAACTGTAAAGAATTTGGTATTGAATTGTTTGGCATGGGCCATAAAAACCAAGGTATTGTTCATGTTATGGGGCCAGAGTTAGGCTTAACATTACCTGGAACCATTATTGTCTGTGGTGATTCACACACCGCCACACACGGGGCCTTTGGTGCATTAGCGTTTGGCATTGGTACCTCCGAAGTAGAACACGTTTTTGCCACTCAAACGCTGCGTCAAACCAAAGCAAAAACCATGAAAATTGAAGTCAAGGGACACGTTGGCAAAGGCATCAGCGCAAAAGACATCATTCTTGCCATCATAGGTAAGACAGGCAGTGCAGGCGCGACAGGCTATGTTGTTGAATATTGTGGTGAAGCTATCGAAGCATTAACCATGGAAGAGCGCATGACCGTTTGTAACATGAGTATAGAATTTGGCGCGAAAGCTGGCTTAATCGCACCAGATAAAACCACGTTCGACTATCTAGAAGGTAAAGAATACGCGCCAAAAGGTGAATTATGGCAGCAAGCGGTTGACGACTGGAAAACCTTAAAAACCGATGACGGCGCAGTATTTGATACTGTATTAACTTTAGATGCTGCCGATATCAAAGCCCAAGTGACTTGGGGCACAACGCCGGGGCAAGTCATTGCTATTGATGCCGTGGTGCCATCGCCAGACGACTTTAGTGACCCAGTTGAAAAAGATTCCTGCGCCAAAGCATTAACTTACATGGGCTTAACCGCTGGTACCAAAATTACCGATATTGAAGTAAACAATGTGTTTATTGGCTCTTGTACAAACTCTCGTATTGAAGATTTACGAGCTGCTGCGTCAACGGTTCAAAGTTTCACAGCCAAAGGAATGAAATGTTCTGATAAGGTAACTGCCATCGTTGTCCCTGGCTCATACCGCGTTAAGGAGCAAGCCGAGCAAGAAGGTTTAGATAAGATATTTATTGATGCCGGATTTGAATGGCGCTTACCTGGTTGCTCGATGTGCTTAGGAATGAATGACGATCGCTTAAAGCCTGGTGATCGCTGTGCATCGACCTCAAATCGTAACTTCGAAGGACGTCAAGGACGAGGCAGTCGCACCCATTTGGTCAGCCCAGAAATGGCAGCCGCAGCCGCTATCACTGGTCACTTTGTTGATTTAAACGCATAAGGAGCAAATCATGGAAAAATTTACTACACATAATGGCTTAGTTGCTCCCTTAGATGCGGCTAACGTTGATACCGATCAGATCATTCCCAAGCAGTTCTTACAAAAAACTGAACGTATCGGTTTTGGTCAGCATTTGTTTCATGACTGGCGTTATTTAGATGATGCTGGCACACAAAACAACCCTGAATTTGTCTTAAACAAACCACAATACCAAGGCGCAAGTATTTTGTTAACGCGTGAAAATTTTGGTTGCGGTTCAAGTCGAGAGCATGCTCCTTGGGCAATTCAAGAGTTTGGTTTTAAAGTGATCATTGCACCTAGTTATGCTGATATTTTTTATGGCAATTGCATTAATATCGGTATTGTCCCTGTGATATTAACTGACGAGCAAATCAATCAATTATTTAGTTTGGCAGAAACCAAGGAATTACACTTAACCATTGATCTGCTTAATAATAAAGTTTTCAATGACGAGGTTGAATTTAGTTTTTCGTTAGATGATTTTCATCAATATTGCTTAGAGCAAGGAATTGACAGCGTCGGTTGGACATTAAAAAAATTACCGCTAATCGAAGCGTTTGAAGCAAAACTCCCTGCTTGGCAATAAAAATTCGCTGAAACACTGATTAAGTGGTAACTTTATGTAATATAAACAGTAAAGTGACCACTTAATTGGTATCGTTATCATGTCTTCAGATCCTAAAAATCAATTGACCACGCTTTCCATCGACCAATTAACTTTGGGTATGTATGTGGTAACTGTGATTGATGAACAGCAAATTGAAATTAATTCTGAAGGCTATATTAATAATCAAGAAAGCATTAACCAGTTAATAAAAGCAAAAATTTGCAAAGTTATTGTTGATCCAAGTAAAGAAAAACCAGCAGATCAGATTGATCGGGTTTTTGCCAATATATCAACCATAAAAAAACCAACTGAAGCAGTGCGAGAAAAACCTGAAATCACCTTAGATCAGGAAATCAAAAAAGCCAATAAGCTGTACAACAATGCCAAAGCATTGCAAGGCAAAATCATAGAATCTATCAAGCTAGATAAAGCGCTGAAAATAGAAAATATTGGCGCAACCACAGATGCTTTAGTTGATTCGGTATTTAGAAATCAAGACGCACTGACCTGCTTAACGCGTATTCAAAGTAAAGACTCTTTTCTATTAGAGCATTCGCTAAATAGCTCAATCTTGATGTCGGTATTTGCCAAACATTTAGCATTTGATAAACGTTTGATACAAGAACTCACTCTAGGTGCATTTTTACATGACATCGGCAAAGTACTCATTCCAAATGAAATCCTTCATAAACGCAGCTCACTGACCGACAAAGAGCTAAAAATATATAATAGCCATGTCGCTGTTGGCTTAAAGCTATTAGAAGATTGCCCTGAAATTTCGCATATTGCGATGCGTATGGTGAGAGAGCACCACGAGAGACTTGATGGTTCAGGTTTTCCACAAGGACTCAAAGGAAATGAAATTTCTAAATATGGCAGGATGATTGCCATTGTCGATACCTATGACCGCTTAACCTGCGAACGTCCGTACAAAAAAAGTATTTATCCGATTTCTGCATTTAAAACCTTAATTGCAGAATCTCCTAGCTTGTACGATGAAGAATTAGTAGAAAAATTTATTCAGTGCTTAGGGGTGTATCCCGTTGGCACCTTAGTCAAACTAAATAGTGGTAAGTTAGGTTTGATCAGTAAACTCAACCCACAAAAACCATTACGCCCTTACGTGAAAGTCTTCTATAACACCCGCTTAAGTCAAGCGATCCCAATTGAAGAAATTAACCTTGCGAAATCAAAATATAAAGATCAAATAGACTGCTGTATCAAACCGGAAGATTTTAATATTAATTTACTCGGTTTTTTCAAAACAGCATTTATCGACTAAGACGCTACCAACTAGACAGCGCAGGCATAGTAAAGCGTTCATCGCGAAATTCTAACACCACATGCTGAGGTAAGATTTGCGCTAAGATAACACCACGGGCAATTTGCTCGCCTTCTCGACGTTGCTCGCCATTGACACGCACCCAGCCTTGCCCTTCGGTTGCGTAAATATGCATATCAAATTGCAACTTAGGCAAGCTATCCTGAATTTCAGCCGGCATTTGATGAATCGCTTGTAACGGTATATCTTGGGTGTTCATCTCACTGGTAGTTAACTCGTCATTGTCCCTGACCGATTGCTCAGTGGTAGCTTTTACCGCAGCTTGAAACCGCGCCAATAACTCATCAGGTACGCCATCTTCTGGACGAATGGTGATTGCTCCATCCTTACCTTGTGAGATGACCCGCTCCGGTTGATAACCTAAAATACGAGGTTGCTCGACTTCTTGTTCCGTGACTTTTTCACTCGTCTCGTTTAATGAACGAGGCACTGGCTTAGATTCGATAGAATCGCTAAGGGTTAACGACTGAAAAACTTCTTTTGGCGCTGCCGCTTTCACCGGCGCAATCAGCGGCTCTTTTTGTTCAACAAGCGATGTATTGAGTGTTGGCGTTGTAGCGAGGTTGTCTTTATTACTTGTGGTATTCTCATGAAAGCCAAACCAATAACCGCCAGCAATACTTAATGTGATTACTGCAGCAATTATTGAAGCACTCACTAATGGTTGCTGCCAAAAACTTTTGATATCGACGTCATCACCTAACGCTTGTGTCGCGGCCTGTCGGATGATATTGCGATTAACTAACGAGACATTTTTACTGTATGCGATGATCAAAGCGCGATCACATAATAAATTAATCACCCGCGGGATCCCTTGAGAAATTTTATGTAATTCGGCAATAGCCGCATTATTAAATAACGCGCGAGTACATTGGGCAACCGATAATCTATGCTGAATATATTGCACAAGTTCTTGCTTTGTCAGCGGTAGAAGGTGATAACGCGCCGTTATGCGCTGAGCTAACTGGCGCAAATCACGTCTTTGTAACAACTGCTGTAACTCAGGCTGACCAATAAGTATTACCTGTAAGAGTTTTTTAGTATTAGTTTCTAAATTGGTCAACAAACGTAATTGTTCAAGCACTTGTGGTTGCAGATGCTGAGCTTCATCAATAATTAATAAGGTATTGATGTTACTCTGATGATTTTTAATTAATTTTTCTTGAATTTTATCCGTTAGATATTTAAGTGTTGCGCCGGTTTTCTTATAACGAATTTGCAAGTTATCGCAAATTGTTGCGAGCAGCTCGTCACACGACAAAGTTGGATTTAAAATAAAGGCCGCTTGAGTGTTGTCAGGCAGTTTTTCCATAACGCTGCGGCTAATCGTTGTTTTACCAGTGCCCACTTCCCCAGTAAGCAACACAAATCCGCCATTATCCCCTAAGCCATAACTTAGATGCGCTAACGCTTCTCGATGACGTTCGCTCATAAACAAATAGGCTGGATCTGGGGCAATAGAGAACGGCGCTTCACTTAAACCAAAATACGTTGTGTACATCAACTTACTATTATTATAAAAACACTGCTCGAAATTAACCTGTAACCACTAAGAAGTCAAAGTATGATAAGAGTCGATGAAAAACTTATGGTAAACTTTTGTCAATTATCACCTAGACTGTAAGTTTAATGGCTAATAACGACAACACACTAAAAATCAACACTTATCTAGTTGGTGGCGCGGTAAGAGATCAGCTGCTATCTCGTCCCGTCATTGAACGCGATTATGTAGTGGTTGGCAGTAGTATTGAACAAATGCTGGCATTAGGTTTTAACCAGGTCGGTCGAGATTTTCCGGTATTTCTTCATCCAAAAACGAAAGAAGAATATGCTCTGGCTCGCACCGAAAGAAAACAAGGTCAGGGTTATACAGGTTTTGTTTGCCATACCTCCCCTGAGGTCACCTTAGAGCAAGATTTACTGCGACGCGATCTCACGGTCAATGCTATGGCTTTAGCTAATGACGGCACACTTATCGATCCGTTTAACGGTCAACAAGATCTAAACAATCGCATATTACGCCATATTTCTCCTGCCTTTGTTGAAGACCCATTAAGAGTATTACGTGTCGCGCGATTTGCGGCGCGCTATCATTATTTAGGATTTACTGTCGCTGAAGAAACCTTAGCATTAATGACTGAAATTAGTCTCAGTGGCGAACTAAACGCATTGTCAGCAGAGCGTTTATGGAAAGAAATTGAACGGGCATTAACAGAAAAAAATCCTGAAGTATTTTTTCAATTGCTCTTTGATTGTCAAGCGCTTGCAGCAATTTGGCCATCATTAGTGAGTGCTTGGCAACGCCCGCTAAAGTCATCAATCGCCGGTTCAAAAGATTTGAATCAGTTAGCAACAGCAATGTTACAGCATGTAGTCAAATTCACCGATAGTGCGGCGATTAGATTTGCTACGCTATGCGTTGCGTTAACGCATGGCGAAACAAGTCAAAATTGGTCAAATAATGCCCCTACAACTGATGCAAAACGCTTAGTCGAAGACATAGCATTACGGCTTAAAATACCTAATCAAACTAAATCACTAGCGTTACATGCAGCTCAATATTATCAACAATGCCACAACGCTTTTAGCCTCAGCGCTGAAGCACTATTGCAATTATTTGATCAACTTGATGTTTGGCGCAAACCCGAACAGTTTGAGCAATTACTTATCGTTTGCCATGCCTACAGCGATACTATTGATTCAAAAAATACACAAAGCTATTCACAAGGCTATTATTTAACATCATTGATAGCTTTATGCCGAAATGTTAATGCCACCTACTTTATTGAACAGGGCTTAACAGGCAAAGCGATTAGACACGCCATGCAGCAAGAAAAACTATCGATAATTGCGAACGCGTTACAAACCAATAACGGCTAATAAAGCGATAACCAAGATAACATAGCGCTAACTTTTTAGTGTTGGAAAATAAAAAACCATGCCCTAGGGCATGGTTTTCACACTTAACACTAAATACGATTAGAAGTTATAAGTTGCTTTCATGTAGTAGTAACCACCATTGTAATCAAATGGACCACTTTCATAATAGATCGCACCACTCCAATCATTCACTTTTTGTAGTTTCTGCGCTTCTTGATCGAAGATATTCATCGCACCAGCAGAGAAAGTTAATTCATCGCTGAAGAAGTAGCTAATTTCGGCATCAAAAGTAACCGCTGAATCCGCCATTTCTGACTCTTCAGGGCTTGTACCATCGGCATGCGTAGCATAGTACTCACCAAAATAGTTAGCACGTACAAACATGCTGACGTTTTCCCATGACTGAGCCATAGTTAACGTACCACGATGAGCAGGAATACCATCTTCTAGGCGATCGATTTTTCCTTGATTGGTGGTTAATGGGTTATAGCTATCAACTTGTGTATCAGTCCAGTTGTATGCCAAGCTCCATTGCGTATCACCGCCCATTAATTCCATCGTGTAGTTTGCTACTAAATCAATACCTTGAGTCGTTGTATCGAAATCATTAGCGAAGTATGTCACTGCTGAAATAAGCGATGGATTTTTAACCCCTGCTGCTTCTAACGCTGAATAGTCTTCAGGCTCAACATTAATTTGACTTGATTGCGCAATACGATCCGTCACTTCAATGTTGTAGTAATCAGCTGTTAAGAAGAAATCACCTGAATTAAACACGATACCAGCCGCATAACTCACTGACTCTTCAGGGTCTAATTCTTTACCGCCGTAGAATGCTGACAATGGATTCGTTGGTGGCGCTAAGAAACTTTGGATTAATTCACCATTTACCAATGACGTTGCAGTGTTTACTACATTAGCTTGACCAACGGTTGGTGCTCTAAAACCAGTACTGTGTGATGCACGTAAAGACACCTCATCAGAAACAGCAAACTGTGCGGTTAACTTATAGTTAAGGGTATCACCAAATGAAGTAAAGTCTTCATAACGTAATGCTCCACCTAACAATAATGCATCTGTTACTTGCGCTTCAATATCCGCATACATTGCATAACTTCTGCGGGTGTTTATTCCCTGAGCTTCAGGGCCAAAGCCTTTAAAACCATGAGAGCCAATGTTAAAGCCTTGCGCGGCATACGGACCTGCTTTCCAAGATGCTTCTTCACCAGCGGTGATTTCAAAGCTTTCTTCACGCCATTCGGCGCCCACTGCAACATTAAGTGGTTGATCAAAACCTGCATCGACCTCTTTAACTAAATCAAGGTTAAAACCTTTCTCTAACTGGGTATAACCACCTGTTTTAAAGTTTACTGGCGTTTCTAGACCTAATGAAGGGTTCAAAGTATTTTTCAAAATAAACGTCGATGCACTTCTACCCACTGAGCCACTGATATCATAGAACCAGTCATCTAAGAATCCTGATTTGATTTCACCTTTAGTACCTGCAGTAAATGAAGTATCTGTGATGTTACCACCAAATCTAGGAGTGTAGCCGCCTGGCATGATTTGGTTCATTGAGAAACAGTTAGGATCAGCAACCATGTCTTGATACGCTTGCGTATCTAAAACATTAGGAACATTTGCTGGTACTACCGCACAAGTGCGCTCTGCCCCCATTGCTTGCGCAATATCACCCACTAACAATGTCATACCATCATCATTTGAAAAAACATTGCTACGGTTATGTGGGTTACGATAATAAAAACCACCTTCGGCATCACGTTCAGAATAGTTACCAAACATGTAGAATTCTTTATCATCACCAAGATCGAGACCTACGTTCGCAAATAGCGAGATATCATCATTGATTTCAGGGTTACCCCAAATCATCGCAGGAGTCGGTACATGAGTATTGCCTGCGTCAATTAACGCTTGTGCGTCAGGGCGTTGTACACTTCGGCTAGTGGCATCAGCATTTTTATATTGAAAACTTAAGTTAACAAAGCCATCACTGGTAAATGGTAAACCTATGTTACCGTCAATGATAGTGCTTGTACCGTCACCTTCATAGTACTCACCATGCTTAACTGACAATGAACCACCATCGGCATCATCTTTTAAAACAAAGTTCATAACACCGGCAATCGCATCCGAACCATATTGCGCAGCAGCACCGTCACGTAATACTTCCACTTGTTTTAATGCAACACTTGGAATAACCGAAATATCTGGGCCTTGAGCACCATCGTTTACACCACCACCTTGGAATGCGATAACAGAGGCGCGATGACGACGTTTACCATTAAGAAGCACTAAAGTACTGTCAGATGATAAGCCACGTAAATTCACAGGACGTATTAAAGTTGCAGCATCACTGATCGGTTGCTGACGTACGTTGAAAGAAGGAACCGCACTTTGTAACTGATCAAGCATATCACTTGAACCTGACTTACCTAACTCATCACCACCAACAATATCTACGGGTACTGGAGATTCAGCAACAGAACGAGGCGCGGCACGAGAACCAACAACCGCAATGCGTTCTACGTCTTTCTCTTTATCTGCACCAGTATTTTGTTCTGCATATGAGGGCGCGGTGCCTAACGCTAAACCCACAGCAAGGGCTAACGTACCAGCACGAAATTTATTAGACATGTTATTTCCTTCCTAGTTTTTTAAAAAATAAAACTTATAATTATGTAATTTTTTTATTATGAACTCAGACACATCTTTTTCACGAAAACATATCTGCTAAGTCAATTTAGTTATAAAACAGAGGGAAACGCTTTACAAGCGCAAGGATTTTGCAAAGATTGCAAGAGATTTAGAAATGTTACTTAGTGGGTTACAAATTACGCAATTCAATAGATTCAAAGTGTAGCGGTTAATAGCTCTATTTTTTTTTACAAGCTAGACAATACATTATCTCCAGCAATGTTTATCCATGACAATCATGCGAAAAGGTTCGTATTGGCTACAGAAAGCAACAGCACTAAAAATGCTAAAAAAAGCTTTTAATATTCAAAAATACGATAAAAATTATTTTGAACTTTTTGTTAATAAAACGAATGAAAGCGAATCACGACAGAAATATTAACGTAAAATTAACAATGTATGTGGTATACAATTCAATTTATCGCAATAAAACTACAACTTATCGCATTTTCTTATTCTCTTATCTTTATAATAATTTATCAAAATATCTGAATTTTTATCCACAATAAGTGCACGATATAAACTCAGTTCGCTAACTGACATCAGGTAATCAAAGCAACACAACCCGATTTAACATCACATATAACGCAAAAAAAAAGCCTGTTTAAATAACAGGCCTTAATTAACGTTTGTGATTATCACCTTATTCTGCTGGCAATACTTTCGCTTCGACAAAACCAAAACCAATTTTCACTGCACCTGGCTTCTCACACCATCCTTTCATAATGACATTGTCGCCATCTTCTAAGAAGGTACGAGCTTCACCATTTGGCAAAGCAATCGGCTCTGAGCCAGCATTTGATAATTCTAATAATGAACCTGCCTCTTCTGGCGCAGGGCCAGACTGTGTGCCACTACCAAACATGTCTCCAGCTTGTAAATTACAGCCATTAACTGTGTGATGAGCAACCATTTGCGCCACGGTCCAATAAGAATCTTTAAAATTAGATTGTGACAAAGCGACCGCCGCTTGATTTTCAGCGCGCATTTTCTCAGTTTCTAATAGCACTTGTAACTGAATATCAAACGAACCAGCTGCGCGATTTTGCTCAGATTCTAAATATGGCATTGGCTGAGGATCGTCAGCATCACGTGTCCAAGCAGATTTAAAAGGCGCTAATGCTTCGGTTGTCACTATCCAAGGTGAAATTGTCGAGGCAAAATTTTTCGATAAAAATGGACCCAGTGGCTGATATTCCCAACCTTGGATATCACGCGCCGACCAATCATTAAAAATACAAATACCAAAAACGTGATCTTCTGCATTGTCGATAGTAATCGGTTCGCCTAACTGATTTCCTTGACCAATGAAAATTCCCACTTCTAGTTCATAGTCTAAGCGTTTACATGGACCGAACGAAGGTTCAGTCGCCGTTGGTGCTTTAGTCTGTCCTTTCGGGCGCTTAAAATCACTACCTGATATTTCAATAGATGACGAACGACCATGGTAGCCAATTGGTACCCATTTATAGTTAGGTAACAACGGATTATCAGGACGAAATTTCTTACCAACAGAGGTAGCATGATGAATAGAAGTATAAAAATCCGTATAATCACCAATTCGACAAGGCAATGCGTACTCGGCGTTGGCTTGTGCAACCAAACAACTGGCCAATCTTGATTGCGCATCCGCACCTGTAGATAACGCTTGCGAAAGTGCTGCACGCAGTGCACTCCACGCTTCTTTTCCCATCGCCATAAAGTCATTCAACTGTTCTTTAGCACACGCAGTTAATGCTTGTTGCGCTAAGCCAGTAAATACACCTGAAGTTGCTGCGCCAGCTAAATCTAAAATCTGATCTCCAATGGCGACACCACCACGAAATGATTCATGACTACCTTGTGGGCGAAATACCGCAAACGGTAAATTTTGAATAGGAAAATCACAGCCAGAAATATTCGCTGATTCTACCCAGCTCGTTAATTCAGGGTTATGGGTTTCATTAAGCAAATGATGGTTAGACATTGACAAAAAATACTCCAGATATGGCGCGTTAAGTTAATTGATTATAGTGATAAAACACGCAAAGAAAATAATGGTAGCCATTATATCAAGCTAATAATTAAACTCTAAATAAAAACAAAACTAGCAATTTTTAACTGTCAACTTATTGTTGCACTAGCGAGTTTACAGTTTATTTTCTGCGGTTTCTTTACTAGGAGGCATAACCAAATCACTCATTATTAATTAGTAATCTCATTCAAAAAACTAGGTAATTCAATAGGTATTGTTCTATACCTAAAGATATAGCCCTTAACGATGTTTTATTATGGCCTTATCGTTTTTAACTAAACAAAAAGATGATACTACTATCCCTTGGAAGGTGTTAATTGTTGATGATGAAGAAGACATTCACACCATTACTAAAATGGCATTGAAACGCTTTGAATTAGATAACAAAAAACTGCAATTTCTACACGCCTATTCAGCTAATGAAGCAAAAACAATTCTAAACAAAGAAGAAGATATTGCGCTAATTTTTCTCGATGTTGTCATGGAAAGTGACGATGCTGGACTCATGTTAGCTAAGTGGATCAGACAAGAGTTAAAAAATAAATTTTCGCGCATTATTTTACGTACCGGACAACCAGGTCAAGCGCCAGAGCAGCAAGTGATCGTTGATTATGATATTAATGACTACAAGGAAAAAACTGAGCTAGATCGTAAAAAACTATTCACCGCCGTTTTCTCATCTCTTAGGGCTTATAGAGACATCATAGAAGTAGAACAAGCGCGTCGCTATCAAGCGTTATATCGAGAAGGTTTAGAACGCGTAATTGACTCAACTAGCCATGTCTTTGAGCAACGTTCCATCACCGAATTTTTTAGTGGCTTACTGCAACAAATCATGTCGTTACTGCGCGTCAAGCAAAACAGTATGTTACTGCAAGTTACGGGGTTAGGTGCTGTTTATTCTAAAAACGACATCAAGATTATTGCGCAAATTTCAAATGACTCTGGCGATGATGCGATAGATCCCACCGCCTATAAATATTTAAACATGGCAATTGAGCAAAAAAGTAGTATTTATCAAGATGATATTTTAGTGGGCTACTTTCCCAGCCATTCTGAAAAAGTCAGCTTATTGTACTTAAAAGGCATTACTTCACTAAGCGAAATAAATGCCAAATTATTAGAAATATTCTCAGGAAACGTAAGTTTGGCGTTTGATAATCTCTTATTAAATAAGGAAATTATAAAAACGCAGGAGGAGCTCATTTATCGACTAGG
>JBNKXM010000018.1:0-247 GCA_050300315.1 Thalassotalea sp.
ACAAGCAGGTCTACTGGCTAACCAGTCAGCTCTCTTGCAGCGTTTAGCGGTAAAGTCGATGGAAACTTTATTGGGTAATTGGCGTAGCCCAGCAGGCAATTTATTACATGATGGTGTTACGCCGTCAACAACTGCAAGGTGGTTTAACGGTCTTTGGGCGTGGGATAGCTGGAAACACGCCGCAGCAATGGCAAGTTTTGCGCCGGAAGTTGCGAAAAACAATGTCCGCGCAATGTTTGATTATCAA